>JACPSV010000081.1 GCA_016193115.1 Elusimicrobiota bacterium | reverse complement strand
GTGAGCCTGTCGAACCATGAGCTCGTCGAAGGGTGAGCATGATTGCTCATGGTTCGACAAGCTCACCATGAGCGGGCTTTCAGGATGCACCATGAGCGGCTGGGTGACTCTCCGTCGTACTTTAACCGGACAGCTGTGAATACACATAGATATGAGTAAAAAAGTTAATAAGATTGAGATGGTCTTCATGCTGGTGGTTCTGCTGGTATTGGGAGCAGCCGCGGTGAATTGGGCTTTGAAAGGCGCTATCCACTACCAGAAAGAGGTTCAGGTACCCGATCTGAGGGGAAAATCCGCAAACGAAGCATTAGAAATGCTGGCTCCATACCAACTCGCTATCAAGAAAGAAGGTTCCGAGTTCAACGATTCTATCCCGGTGGGAACGATCCTGCGGCAACACCCACTGGGCGGCAGCACGGTTCGGGAAGGTAAAGTCGTCCGGGTCACTCTTTCCCAAGGCGGAGAAACCGTCACGGTGCCCGACCTGGTCGGTCAATCTCTGAGATCCGCTGAAATTTCTCTTAGAAAAAGTCTTCTCTCTTTAGGAGAGATTCGGTTCCAACCATCCGTGAAATATCCAAAAGAAGCGGTGATAGCCCAGGAACCTCTTTTTCAGAAGACTGTTTCAAAAAATAGTTTTGTCCATCTAACCGTTTCCGAAGGCCCGCCCAAAGACGGAACCACGCTCATGCCCGATTTTGTGGGAAAAAAGTGGGAGGAAACTCAAGTCTGGTCTAAAAAGTCCGGAATCACGATCCTTCGGGTGGACGATCCCTCTTCGGCGCAAAGCTCCGAAACCGTGGTGGAACAAAATATTCTTCCCGATGCGGCGTTGACCGCCGAGGTTACCGTCCGCATGGTCGTCTCCACATCCAAGAATCCATGACCAGTCCCGTTCTGATTGCGCCTTCGATTCTTTCTGCTGACTTTTCCCGCCTTTCCAACGAAATCCGGAGCGTTGAGAAAGCCGGCGCGGACTGGATCCATGTGGATGTGATGGACGGACACTTTGTTCCAAACCTGACAATCGGTCCTGTAGTCTTAAGCTGGATCCGTAAAGTCACTTCCCTCTTTCTGGACGTTCATTTGATGATCACCGATCCCGAAAAATATATACCGTCCTTCGCGGAATCGGGAGCGGACAACCTCACATTTCACAGGGAAGCCGCCCGCGACCCCAAAACCTTGATCCGCCAAATAAAAAATCTCCGCAAAAAAGCGGGCATCTCGATTCGGCCTAAAACTCCGGTCGCTTCCATTGTACCGTACCTGGACCAACTGGACGTCGTCCTTGTCATGACCGTAGAGCCCGGATTCGGAGGACAAAAGTTCATGCCGGAGATGCTGGATAAAATAAGGATATTAGACCAGAAAATTCGCAAGGACAAACTGAAATGCAAAATCGAGGTGGACGGGGGTATCCATTCGGGAACGGCTCCTTTAACGGTGCGGGAAGGGGCGCGCGTTTTGGTGGCCGGCAACTCCATTTTTGGTCAGAAAGACCGGTCGGCCGCTCTGAAAAGCATCCGAAAATCAATTGACAAAATCAGGGAAATCAGCTAGTATATACTGCTTAGCGTCGTTATTTTAGGACGGATAAGGAAAAAATGGCTGTACGATTAAGATTAAAACGAATCGGCATGACGAAACAACCGTATTACCGGTTGGTCGCAGTTGACCGAAGAACCGCCCGGGGAGGATCCGAAATCGAGATTTTGGGACATTACGATCCTTCCCATAAGCAAAACAACGTGACACTTAAGTCCGAACGGATTCAGTATTGGCTCTCGTGCGGAGCGCTTCCCACTGAAACAGTGCAGTCGCTTTTAGTCCGCGCGGGATTTTTCAAAAAGAAGTGAGGCGGAGAAAAGAATGACCGAGCTTCAGCGAGGCCGCTTTCTTTATAACTTCATAACGAAGCGGCATTCCTTCGCTGAAGGCTCAGTCAGAAATGGTTGTGCCTTAGATGTTACTGGAGGAGACGAAGTCTCACTCTCGTCCTTTAGGATTAGAAAAAACCATGCCTGTTCAATTTGATATTCTCACTTTATTCCCAAAAATGTTCGAGGGGCCTTTCAACGAAAGCCTGCTGAAGAAAGCGCAGGAAAAAGGCCTGATCGAAATCCGCACCCGTTCCCTACGGGATTTTACCGCGGACAAACATAAACAAGTGGACGACAAACAGTTTGGCGGAGGAGCGGGAATGGTTCTTAAAGTAGAGCCTCTTTTCCAAGCGCTTCAAGAACTTTCCATTTCTTCTGCTCCGGAAAAACCTTGGGTCATCTATTTGTCTCCTCAAGGAAAGACCCTCACCCAAAAAAAAGCTCTGGAACTTTCCCGGAAAAATCATATGATCCTCCTCTGCGGCCATTATGAAGGAATTGATGAGAGAGCGATGGAATGGGTTGATGAAGAGATCTCTATCGGAGATTATGTTTTGACAGGCGGAGAGTTGCCGGCCATGGTTTTGATTGACACCGTATCGCGCCTCATTCCCGGCGTGGTGAAGGAACAGGAATCCATTGAGAACGACTCTTTTTATAAACCCGTTTTAGATCATTCCCACTATACCCGTCCGGCAGAATTTTTAGGCAGGCAAGTTCCGGAAGTTCTCCTTTCCGGGAATCACAGGGAAATTGCGGACTGGCGGAAACAAAGTTCCTTTTCTAACACAACGAAGAAAAGACCGGAACTGCTTTCTCCGGAATTTCTTTCAGGAGTTCCACTGTCATGAACGCTCAAAAGATAATCGAAACCATTGAATCTTCTTACCTCACAAAGATCGCCGTGCCCCCTTTCCGGTCAGGAGATACCCTGCGCGTTCACGTCAAAGTCGTGGAAGGAGAGTCCGAAAGAATCCAGCCGTTTGAAGGCGTTGTTCTCTATCGCAGAGGTTCCGGCCTTTCCGAGACCTATACGGTGCGAAAAATATCTTTCGGAGTGGGCGTGGAACGCACGTTCCCCTTGCATACTCCACGAGTGGTAAAAATTGAGCTTCTCAAGTCCGGAAGATCGCGAAGAGCGCGGCTCTATTATCTGCGCAAACTTTCAGGAAAAGCCGCCCGACTGTCTGAAAAAGAATCCAGCTCGACCGAACAAGTCTCAGAACCACAAATTAACCAAGGAAAGAAGGATAGTCCCGAACCTGCTCTTTCTCATTGATCCTCCTATATGGAGACGAGAGGTCATCTCCTCTTTCGTTACGATCAAGAGATCATTCCCTCCGGAAAAGTTTCCAAAAGATATTGCCTGATAGGCATGGACGAAGCGGGCCGCGGCCCCTGGGCAGGACCTGTGGTGGCCTGCGCTTTAACCCTATCGCCCGGTTTCTACGAACCGCGCATTGACGATTCCAAGAAATTAAATCCNCTCTCGGAAAAAATTAAGGAGAACTCTTCCTGGGCCATCGGCCTAAGCGAAGTCTCCGTGATTGATTCTATCAACATCCTGCAAGCCACCTGGCGGGCCATGCGGAACGCTCTCCAAAACCTCCTGCGGAAACACCCGCATATAAAACCGGACTTGGTTCTCATTGACGGTCCGCGAGCGCCGGAGATGGGATTCTCTCAGAAAACAATCGTTAAAGGAGACTCTAAAAGCGCTTCCATTGCCGCCGCAAGCATCCTAGCAAAGGTGGAACGGGACACAATCATGCGTCACCACTCCCAAGAGTATCCCCAATACGGATTTGACCGTCACAAAGGGTATGGCACCGCGCTGCACCGTAAAAATTTAAGAAAGTTTGGTCCTTGCCCCATTCACCGCAAGAGTTTTGCGCCTGTCCGAGAGGTGATCGCTTTCCCTCCGAGCGTGACAAATTAGAGAATTTTTACTGTGAAAGCTCCTCAACTCAGCCCCAGAATAGGCAGCCAAGCGGAAGATGTGGTTCTGCAACATCTTCAGAACGAAGGTTGGAAACTGATTCGAAAAAATTACCGTTGTAAATTGGGAGAGATTGACCTCATCCTTCAAGACGATAAGGACGTGATCGTCTTTGTGGAAGTGAAATACCGTTCCGGCCTTTCACACGGCATGGCTCAATCCACGGTGCATTACGGTAAACAAAATCATCTCATCCAAACGGCTCTTGCTTTTATCAAAGAGAATAACCTCTTTCAAAACGATTTCCGTTTTGATGTCGTCACCCTGACTCCGGACGGCATCGAGAGAATCGAAAATGCTTTTTCATCCCCCCATTACACGTTCTAAATTATGTTAGCGAAAGTGACTTCTGCGTCTTTGCATGGAATTGATGGTTATCGGGTCACCGTGGAGGTGGACATCGCGGCAGGACTGCCCAACCTTGCTACGGTGGGTATGCCGGACACCGCTGTGCGGGAAGCCAGAGACAGAGTGATCGCAGCCATCCGCAATTCCGGTTACCCGTTTCCGACCAAAAGAATAACAGTCAACCTGGCGCCGGCGCACATCAAAAAAGAAGGATCCTCCTTTGATCTCCCCATGGCGGTCGGAATTTTGGCCGCAGCGGGAATTCTGACCGCCGACAAACTGGAAGAATGGTGCCTGATAGGAGAGTTGGCCTTAGACGGAACCCTGCGACCGGTCATGGGGGTCTTACCCATCGTCTTGGAATTGCTCTCTCAAAATGTCCGCGGCGTGATCCTACCGCAACAAAACGTTCCCGAAGCTTCGATTGTGAAAGGAATAAAGGTTGTCGGCGCCGGTTCTCTGAAAGACGTGATCGTCTTTCTCCAGAATCCTCAATTAGCGGCGCAGCCGCATGACTTTTTTCTGACAAAATCGCCGGCAAACGCGGAAAAATCGGAAATAGATTTTGCCGACGTCAAAGGACAGCGCTCCGCCAAACGAGCCTTGGAAATCGCAGCGGCCGGAGCTCACAACGTTTTGATGGTGGGTCCGCCCGGCTCCGGAAAAACGCTTTTGTCCAAATGCATGCGATCCATTCTGCCCCCTTTAACCTGGGAACAATCCCTGGAAACAAGTAAAATCCATTCCGTGACCGGACTGACGACAAAAAACCGGGCGCTCGTGACCACACAACCTTTCAGGAATCCTCATCACACCATATCGGACATTGCGCTGATTGGCGGCGGACAATCTCCTAAACCGGGAGAAGTTTCTCTCGCACACAACGGCGTCCTGTTTCTGGACGAACTTCCCGAATTTCACAGGGACGTTCTAGAAGTCTTGCGCCAACCTCTGGAGTCCCGGGAAGTGATCATTGCCAGAGCCAAAGAGACTCTGCGTTTTCCGGCAAATTTTCTCCTGATCGCGGCCATGAACCCTTGCCCCTGCGGTTTTTCCGGACATCCCGTCCGGGAATGCGTTTGTACCCCCATCCAAATTCAAAAGTACCGGAGCAAGGTTTCCGGACCTCTCTTAGACCGGATGGACATACACCTGGAAGTCCCCGCTCTAACGATGGACGAGCTAGAAGGACTGGGAACCGAAGGAGAAACTTCTGAAACGATCCGCGCGCGGGTTCTTCAATCCCGAAACGTGCAGAAAGAGCGTTTCCATGTTGAAGACAGGATATCCACCAACTCTCAAATGAACTCTAAACAAATTAAAAAATACTGCCCACTCAACATTGAAGGCCGGGTTCTGCTTCGGAAAGCGGCTGAAAGGTTGGGCCTT
>JACPSV010000080.1 GCA_016193115.1 Elusimicrobiota bacterium | reverse complement strand
GGAATCAAAACCGCAAAGGCCTGCCACAAATTTTCGTAAAGGCCGGCGGCGCGGATCTCTTCCTCCACAATTCTGTCCGCGTGTAAAACAATTCCCAGTTTTTCTTCCGTCACCTCGCCCACAATTCTGATCGCAAGTCCCGGCCCGGGAAATGGGTGCCGTTTCAAGATTTCCGGCTCCATTCCCAGCTCGCGGCCCAACTCTCTCACCTCGTCCTTAAACAGAAACTTGAGCGGTTCTATCAGAGAGAGTCTCATTTTTTTGGGTAGCCCGCCGACGTTGTGATGCGTTTTGATCACGCTGGAAGGTCCTTTCACGCTTTGGCTTTCAATCAGATCCGGATAAAGCGTGCCCTGAACCAGAAAATCAATATTGCCAATTTTTTTTGCCACGGATTCAAACACACGGATGAATTCCAACCCAATGATCTTTCTCTTCTTTTCCGGATCTGATACACCCTTTAGTTTTTTCAAAAAACCTGCTCGCGCGGCGATTAGATGCAACTGTTTTCCAAACCGTTTCCCGAAGACATCCTGAACCCTTTCCTTCTCGCCGTATCGCTGAAGACCATGGTCCACAAAAACGCAATGTAGCTGTGACCCAATCGCTTCATGAACCAGCAGAGAAGCGACGCTGGAGTCCACTCCGCCGGAAAGGGCGCAGATCGCGTTTTTCTTGCCCACCCGATCCCTCACTTTTTGCACTTCCGCGCGGATGAAAGAAGACATCTCCCAATTCGCTTTCTCGCCGCAGATGCGGAAAAGGAAGTTAGATAGAATTTGAGATCCGCCCGTCGTGTGAGCCACTTCCGGATGAAACTGAACCCCGTAGAGATTTTTCTGAAGATGCGCGATAGCGGTCTGATCGGAGTAGGCGCTGCGCGCAACGTGCGTAAAGCCCGGCGGCAAGACGCGGACTTCGTCCCCGTGACTCATCCACACGGAAAACTTTTCCGGCAAATCTTGAAAAAGGGGCGACTTTCCTTCCAGAAACATTTCCGCATGGCCAAACTCCCGCACTTTAGCCCGCGTCACTTTCCCGCCGCACAGGTGAGCCATCAACTGCATCCCATAACAAATCCCAAGGACGGGCGTGTTTCCGGAAAAAATTTCCGAAGCGCAGGTAGGCGCAGCGTCCCCATCCACGCTCTGCGGCCCGCCGGAAAGAATGATCCCTTTGGGTTTTTTCTCTTCTATCTGGGAATAGGGCGCCGTGTGAGGAACGATCTCGCAGTACACTTTCTGCTCGCGCACCCTGCGGGCGATGAGCTGCGTGTACTGGGACCCAAAATCGAGGACGAGGATCATGAAAGGCGTTTCAGGTATTTTTTGTAACCTTCGAGGTCCAGTCTCTTGGCCTTCGATTCCACGGATTTCTTGAGATGAGCGCGGTACTTCTCCATCTTCGAGGCAATTCGAGGCTGGAAAATTCCCAAAATTCTGCAAGCGAGGAGCGCCGCGTTCTTGGCGCTATTGATGGCGACGGTCGCCACCGGTATTCCGTCCGGCATCTGGGCAATGGAAAGGAGAGAATCCAGACCGTCCAGTTTAGACGTCTTAATAGGAACTCCAATCACAGGCAGGGGCGTCAACGCGGCCATCACTCCCGGCAAATGGGCGGCGCCTCCGGCCGCGGCAATCAGGATTTGAAGTCCTCTCTGTTTGGCCGTGGCCGCATACTGAATGGCTCTGTGAGGAGTGCGATGCGCGGAAGCCACCGTCAACTCGTAGGGAACGTTCCACTCATCTAAGAGTTCCGCCGCGGACTTCATGATCGGCAAATCAGAGTCGCTTCCCAAAACGATCCCGACGATTGCTGTAGAGCGAACCGTTCTCATTTTCCCATCCCCAACTTCTGCGCCCTCTGATACACTTTCCCTTCCGATTTAATGTCCGGAGCAATGATGATCTCTACCAACTGCATTTCTTTAACGTTATGCGCGCCTAACGAACCCATGGCCACTTTTAGGGCGCCCGCCAAATTTTGTGTGCCGTCATCCACGTTGGCTGGTCCCAACAATATCTCTCTCAAAAGCGCCGTGGTCCCAACCCAAACGCGCGTGCCGCGCGGCAGGTACCGGTCGGGCATGGCCATACCCCAATGGTATCCTTTCCCTGGAGATTCCACGGACTTCGCGAGTCCCGACCCAATCATGACCGCGTCCGCGCCTGAAGCAAACGCCTTGCAGATGTCCCCGCTCGTCACCATGCCACCATCCGTAATCAGGGACACGTAACGTCCTGTCTTCTTAAAATAGAAGTCACGCGCCGCCGCGCAGTCCACGGTCGCGGTCACCTGCGGCACTCCCATCCCAAGCACGCCTCGTGTGGTGCAGGCCGCTCCCGGCCCAATACCAACCAGAATGGCGGCAGCGCCCGTTTCCATCAGAGAAAGAGCGGCATCGTAGGTGACACAGTTGCCGATCACCACAGGCAGCTTCTTCTTGAGTCCTTTACAGATTTTAGAAAAATCTACGGGCGCATACTTGGACGATTCGTGAGTCACGCTAGTCACCGTAGATTGAATGAAGAAGAGGTCGGCTCCCGCTTCCAAAGCGATTTGAGAAAATCGTTCCGCTCTTTTGGGAATGGAGGAGATCGCAGCGATCGCGCCGGACTTTTTTATCTGCTCAATCCTTTGAGAGACCAGATTCTCTTTGATCGGTTCCTTATAAATCTGTTGCAGGAGATGAGTGACCTCATCCGATTTTGCGGAGACAATTTTTTTGAGAACTTCTTCCGGATTCTTGTACCGCGTCTGAACTCCTTCTGAGTTTAGGACCGCCACTCCTCCGCAGTTGGACATCTCAATCGCGAACGTGACGTCCACCACCCCGTCCATAGCGCTTGCGATGATAGGGATTTTGAGCTGCACACCGCCAATGGTTGTGGAAACATCCACTTCTTCCGGATTGATAGTGACCATTCCCGGCGCCAACGCAATCTCGTCAAACCCGTACGCACGCCTAGCTTCCCGATCTTTCCCAATAAAAAATGCCACGCTTATCTCCTTTCTCTATAATCTATTTCGCCAACCTCGGCAACGTGATTTCCCTCTGTTTCTGATACTTTCCTTTCTTGTCCGCGTAAGAAGTCTCGCAGATCTCGTCGGACTCCAAGAAAAGAACCTGCGCAATGCCTTCATTCGCGTAGATCCGCGCAGGCAGAGGAGTTGTGTTCGAAATCTCCAACGTCACAAACCCTTCCCACTCCGGCTCAAAAGGCGTTACGTTGCATATTATACCGCAGCGCGCGTAAGTTGATTTGCCTAAGCAGATGGTGATGACGTTGCGGGGGATTTTGAAGTATTCCACCGTCCTCGCCAGGGCAAAAGAGTTGGGCGGGATTGTGCAGAAGGTGTCGGTTTTGATATCCACGAACGATTTGGGGTCGAACGATTTGGGGTCTACCACGGCTCCATAAGTGTTCGTAAATATCTTGAATTCGTTCCCCACGCGGATGTCATACCCATAGGAAGAGACCCCATAGGAGATAACCCCGTTTGAGACCTGACCCTCGATGAAAGGGTCAATCATCCCAAACTCCTGAGCCATTTTTTTATTCTATCGATCCGATTTTACCGACATAGCGCCTCCTTTACCTGGGAATTAAGGGGCTAAATTTTTTTATTTCATATGGAATTAAGTATGGTGTCCCCTTAATTCCTAACCGCAGCGGGAATAGCTGCAGTGCCTGCAGAGCGCGCAACCGTTTTCAAATGTGAGATTCTCGCCGCAGTCCGGACAAACTCCCACGAACTCGCGCATGGAGCTGTTGCTCCAATTTCCTGAGGTTCCGGAAGAACTTGCGGACGGATTTTCCTTTATTTCCGTTTGTGAAACTTCTGCCACTTTCCCCGCAACCTCAGCAGAAGACTCCGAACCAAACTTCAGCCGCAACTGTTTAGAAAGTTTCACAGGTTCCGGCAATGTGGAGACGCGCGGGTACGCTTTTTGCGGATTAAAGGAATCCCCATAAAGGTACCTCCCAATCGCCAGAGCAATGCCCTGCGCCACCGTTGTCACACACACCATCGTCCCATCCACAGACTTGTCGAAAGCCACTTCCCGGGTACGGACGCGCCACATCTGTTCAATCACTTCCCGCGGATCAATGGCGGTGCGCAAGAGCAGGCTCGCTAACCGTCCCGTAACTTCCGCTTCCGCGTCTAAAGACTTCACGAAAACCTCGCACAGTCCCATCTCATCTTCGTTGATCGTCACATAGATCGGGCCTCGCGGCGTTTCCACGCGTTCCGTCCTTCCTTCCGTCACTTTGGGACGTTTCCTTGGCGGTACCAGCTGCGCGACGGAACCATCGTTCTTGGTATTACTTTCCTTTCCTTTCCTCTCTGATTCCTCTTTGGTGATCAAAACCCCTTCGCGGCTGCCTTCCCGATAAACAGTGATCCCTTTGCATCCCGCCTTCCAAGCATGGAAATAAATCTTCCCCACATCTTCTTCCGTCGCGTCCCGATGGAGATTGACCGTAGAAGAGATGGAATGATCAATATGTTTCTGGATGGCGGCCTGCATCTGCACCCTTTTTTCGGGAGAGATGTGATGCGCCGTCACAAAGAAGTCGGGCAGCTCGGAATCTTCTTTTAAGTTGAACATTTTGAGGTAGCGGTCCACCAAAGGATGATACACCTTAAAATATTCTTGGCTTAAAGATTCCGATCTCCGCACATAGGAAAGATCGAATATCGGCTCTACGCCGCTGGTGGTTCCGGCCAGGGCCGCGCCGCTGCCTACGGGAGGCACGGTCAGAACGGCGACGTTCCTCACGCCATGCGCCTGCACTCTTTTCAGAACCATGGGATCCAACCTCTGGACGAACGGAGATTCCAGATGTTTCACGGGATCATATTTCTTAAAGACCCCTTTCTCTAACCCAATGTTGACGCTCTCATCGTAGGCGAAATTCTTGATTTTCTCAAAGAGCTGTCCGGTAAATTCCACCGCCTGATCGGTATCGTACTTCATCCGCAGTTGGCAGAGCATGTCTCCCAGTCCCGTAAAACCCAGCCCTACCCGGCGGGACGCCAGAGACGCTTCCGTCTGAGCGGGAAGAGGATGTTTGTTGGCGTTATAGTCCAGAACGTTATCCAGAAACCGCACCCCGTACCGCGCCGCTCTTTCCAAAGCAGGCCAGTTGACCCGCGCTTTATCCGTAAACTCCTCTTCCACGAACCGCGACAGATTCAAATTCCCAAGACAACAATCCCCATACCCCTCAAGAGGGATTTCGCCACAATTCCCACCTACGATGCCATTGAATATTAGAGAATGATTGTAGGGTTGGTGTACGTCATAGACTGGCTCCTCTGCTACGTAAGAAATGGAGCTGATCTCCACAACAAATTTCTCTTTCTCCCTCGGAGACTTAAAATTTCTCTTTTCGAGCCAACTGATAAACTTCTCATTCTTCTCATTCTGTAAAAATCCTATCTCCTCTCTAAATTGAAGCAAACTATCCCCACAGATTCTCAGAGAGTAACACTCTCTTGAATCATATTCATGATACTCCCCACTCTTTGTGACATATGTAAATCTGGAACGATTCTTTCGATTTTCGCTGTAGATTCGACAAAAAATACCTAAGTTGGAAAGGAGAATTTGAACCTCTCTCAGGAACGCTTCTTCAACTGAGGTAAGAGAAACTGTGATGTCCTCTCTTCCTCCAATTCCCCTGATCCAGACGCACCCATCCGCGCTAAAAAGCCCTTGGAGATATCCCGTAACACATTCCTTCGTGCCTGCCCACACAAATTCAGGCACTCTCAATTTAGATTCCTTCGAGAAGGAATAGAGTTCACTTAAAACCCTGCCCAATCGAGCTGAAGCAATTCTAGATTTCCCTGATTCACGATATTTGACAACACCCACACCCACCGACCGGGAAATCCATTCTGGGTCTCGGTACACAGAAGGATATTCCGAGTTGACGACATGTTCTACAGCTGTCCTCACCCTTTCAACCACCTCGTGGCTTTCGTTCCACAATTCAACGATCGCTCTCTTGTCTCCAAATGTCCCATCTCCCGCTATGAGCCCCGCAATCAATCCCAACTCATAGTATCCTTCGTGACCAAATTGACCTTCGCCGGACTGAATGAGAAGGCGTTCTCCGACGCGTAAATCTTTCAACTTCTTCTTAGAGATTTTGTACCGGACTTGATTGATCTTCCTGCCGTCTTCTCCATGAATCTTGCATGGAGAAGCTACATAAAAATCGTGCCATTCCGTAGCTTTAATCTCGTAGCCAGCGCTCGTCACTACCTTATAAATGCGGGCGCTGTCTGCTGTCTTAACCATGGGGGTACTCCCGGCGACGGAC
>JACPSV010000035.1 GCA_016193115.1 Elusimicrobiota bacterium | reverse complement strand
GTTATCTCCGTGATCGTCGCGCCCACCGCCGGCAGAGCGCCCCGAATAGCGTTCACAAAAGCGTATGGAAGAGTGCATGGAGTTGGCGCGGAAATTCCTGTCCTAGGAGCAAGGACAGTGTCTCATGATCAGGTCGCGTTTGCGGAGGCGGTGCGAGGCGCTCAGGAAGGGAACAGAGGTCTGGACTTTGACGGCGGTTCCCTCTCACGGGAAGAGGTGAGACAGTTGTTTGGAACCACAGAGGAAGTGGTCGTCACCGCTCTTCTGGATCAGGGGCAGCATGAAGGGGTGCGAGAAACCTGGAGAGAATACCAATCTCGTCCGGAAGAAGAGGGATTCGCTGATTTGCCTAATTACCCATTGGAAATGGATGGGGCTCATAATTTAAAAATTCAGTTGACCGATCATTTGATGGATACGGTGGATCGTTCCGCGACTGAAAGAATTTTGGAAGAAGGCGTTCCGATGGACCTATTCGGCGAAAATAGGGGAACCCATGTCGGAGAACCTGTTCAATTGCAAGACGGCACAACACTTGTCGTCACAGATTCTTTCGCGCGGAATAGGGCAGAAGAATACGCAGGTTCCTTAAGCGAAGGACGCGCCCAAACTCTCTTAGATCTAGTCGAAGGGAGAATTTCAACCGCTCCTCCCTCCGTCATTCCCGCGAAAGCGGGAATCCAGAACCTCTCAATTGCTCTGGATTCCCGCTTTCGCGGGAATGACGGGTTGTTGAAAGGACTGAAAATAACCCGGGACGCGTTGAAGGCCAAGGTGGATACCTATGGGAAGGAACGGGCGGAGAATGCGTTGATGAAGGCAGAGAAAAGTTTTCGATCTCCGCAGTGGATGACGAATGGGAGTCGTAGAATAGTGACAGATTTAGAAACGGTCAGCTGGTTGGAATCGAGGGAGAAAACAGGCAACGAATACGATCAAAAAGCCGCCACAAGACGCAAGGTTCATTTAGCGAATTTGGGCGTGTACGGCACAAAAAGTTTCTATGAGAAAATGGCCAGAGCGCGGGAATCCGGTTCCGCGACACTTCAAGAGAAAGCCGCAGAGTGGGTTCGTTACGAACAGAATCGGGTCAACAAAACAGAAAAAGCGATTGGGGAAAAATTGGATAAACTGAATGATCTCGATCAAAAGAAAAGTGATTTAACGACAGAATCCGAGAAGGAGATACTGATAGAAGAGATCGCGTTAGAAAGAGGGAAGCTGGATATTTACGGGGATCTTCTGGCTCTGGCGGAAGGCAAGAAAACTTATTCTCAGGTGATGGGTTCTTGGGGCGCCCGGATGAGAGATTTCGCGCGGCGGTTAGGCATTCCATTGGGGGAAACGAATCGGCCGGAATCCCTAGTGAACCGCCTGAAACTTTTTAGAAAGGGACAGATTCGTTGGGAAATACAATCTATTCGACACATGTATTCCTTCAATAAAGGCAGCCGTGAGGAGAGCATATTGAATCGAATTCTTGCCAGACTGAGAAAACAGCTCGGCGGTGTGGATGGGATCCCCTTAGTGTCTCTCTTAAACCAGATGGAATCAAACGCGAGAGGGGAAGCGGATACGCTCCTTAAATTTTCCGATATTGTAAAGAGCCAAAAAGACTTCGGAAATGTGGAAGAACTTTTCGATAGGTTGGTTGAGAAAATGTCACAGGACTCCTATATACAGGAAGATTCAACTGTGAAGGATATCGTCAAGAAAACTGCTGAAGAGATCATCCGCCAAATGCAGGGCGACGCCCAGTGGCGGAAATGGGGTGAAAGTTTAGACGCAGAACTGGCGGAGAAAATGGATCGTCTCATCCAATGGGATCCGTCCAATCCTCTCTCCAGAGAGAGGCACGCCGAACTCAGGAACGAGATCGCCCATGAAGTTTTTGGGAGGCAGGAGAGTGATATCACTCTTGTCCAGAAACTCTTCATGGACATCAAATTGTCAGAAGCCATTTTTTATAAAAACCGTGGCGCAAATAGTTCGTCCGCCTATCGCTGGTCTCCGGAACAGATAGAAATGGTGGTCAACAATCTTTTGGGCAGGATTTCCGCGCTGGAAACAGGCGCGGGAAAAACCTACGCTTTCTTCTGGTCACTGGATCTCCATTTCCACATCCATGGCAAAGGCACGGCCGAGTATATTGCCGCAAAAATAACGGACGCCCAGCAAATTACGTCAGCGGATCGCAACCGGCAATTGACGAATGCTCTGGGAATAGAGACCTATAGCGGGCGGGATCTCTATGATAGAGGTTTGGACAAACTGACTGAAATCTACAATCAAAAAATTGAGGACGGTTCTAGAGGGAAAGTCGTGACCTATGATTTGACCACGCGCGGATTCGTGGAGTTGAACGCGCGCATGGCTAACGATGGCGGGCGTTTGAACGAGGCGCTCGATCTTGTGACCGTGCGCATTGCGGACGAAGCGGACGTGGCGTCTTTAAGCCGGGATGCGCTTGTTTTGGGTTCGGGAGATTCCGTGGCCAGCAAAGATTTTGTGGACCATATCGAAACCATTGTGAGCCGGATTGAGGAAATCAAAAAGGGTCAGTCGGGAATAGAGTTCCGAGTGGTACGGGGTGACGAGAAATTGAAAGATATGGAGTTTACAATGAAAGACGATGATCTCATCTATTCCGAAACTTTGCATGCGGCTCTGGTACGGTTAGGAAAAGAGATTAAAAAGGAGACGGGCAACAAGTATACGGAACATGAGATTGACGCTCAGATAGACCATATTTTCCGAGCCAGAGCGCGGTTGGACGGTTCGGAGAAAGGCGAAGGGATGACATGGTTGCACGGACAAGGGACCAGCGTGGAAGCAGGCGTCTTGAGGAGAAACACCACGGATCAGAGCGCTTCTTACAACGTTTCCCTGGTGTTATGGAAAATCAGGGCGATTGAGAGAGAACACGGGAAGGAGACTCAAGAATCGCGTTCTGAGACGAAACGGTTGAGCTTAGACAAATATAACGTCAAACTCTCTGAGAGCATTGGAGAATCCACAATTCCGCAGGTCTTTAGCCGCAACGCTGGCGCGGTTCTGACGTTTGGAGGAAGCGCCACGATGGACATCTCCCGCGAGATCGCGCGCGCCACCACGGGCAGCGATCCTGTGGAAGTGGATGGTTCCGTTCTCGAGAAGGCCATGGATCCCAACCGTCATGAGATCCATTTTCAGAGACGTGAAGAAGTGATTTCATCGGAAGCGGCTCGTGTGGTAGAGATGCTCAAGGGCGGAGAAAAGAACTATAGGGAAGTTTTAGGAGCGAAAGACCCGTCCTATTTGAAAGATGTTCTCATCCGAGCTTTAAGGATTTTGGCGCAAGAAAAAGGAGTCAACGGGTATGAATTTGATCATTTCCTCAAAGGGCTGAAAGGCGAATCCTTGGATTCACTGGAAGCGATCAAAAACAGAATCGCGTGGGAATATGGCATAAAAGAGGCCAACCTGATTGAAATCATTGACGCGAAAACGGCGGAATCCCAAACCAAAAGGGTCAGCGACATCGCGGAAAACAAATCCGGCGATGAGTCTCCCGGCCCCAGACAAACGCGGGTCATACTGACTAACGAAAGCGGGTTGAGAGGAGTCAACTTCCAAAGTATTAACATCCGAATTTTAGATGGTCACAACTTTTCCGAAGGGGACTTGCTTCAAGCGGTGGGGCGGGCCGGCAGGCCGGGAAGCGCTAATATCGGAAATTTTGAGAGAACGGTCTATCTGGATAGAGACTCTGTGGACGCCCTTTTGATTGAGGCGAAAGAAATTGACAACGCCCTGCGCGCGAAGGATGGAAAACGTCTGTTTGCGGATATGCGAGGCGGGAAAGAGCTCGTCCAGTTAATGGATAAGTACCTCCAGAAAGGAGGGGATCCTTTAACTCCTTTTGAAAAGATGAAACTCTCCAGCAAGTTAAGGTCTTTACAGCTAAAGTCGGCGTCTATCTGGTTCAAGGCCAATACGGAAGCCCTTTACATTTTATTGAAAGAGCCGATCGCGGGACTTTTGACGAAAGCAAAGAGGATGAAGAACAAGTCAGACGTGAATTTGTTGGAAAAAGTGTATCAAGAGGTGATTGAACATGCGGAAAGCAAGATACGCAGCTCATTAGAGAAGGAAGGGTATCAGGATGCGGAATCAGTGATGCGGGAGATATTTGAAAATATTTTAGGACGGGCGCAAGAAGTTTTTGAAAGACTGGATCGCGGATTGGTGAATAGTGACCTGCGCACGGAGATCGGATGGAGGTTGTTGGACTTAAAAAGCGTGAACTTTGAAAGGATGGGAGAAGAGGCAAAAAGCGCGCCGGATCTTTTCCGGAAAGCGACGTTTGCGGGAGCGGCGAGAGATGTGGGGGTGGGAAGAAGCCCGGCGCGGGACGTCGCTAAGGTTTTAATCGCTTTGAGCGCGCACGTGTTGCCCAGCAAAGGAGGTAAAGTTGCCGGAGCCAAGGTTCTAGCGGAAACCGTGAAGAAAGCGCGCAGGAGCGTGGGAGCGGAGAAAAGCGAAGAGTTGCAGAAGGTTTTGGAAAATGATCGGTCAGGATTAGTTTATGAGAAGAGTGACGGCACAAAAGCGTTGACCGAGTTGGGGGAACGGTTTGTGACCGCGTACATAGGATTGGCGTCCCTTTCCCTTTCGGACGATGAAAAAGAAAACTTTATTGCGATCGCTCCTCTCTTGGGAGTTAAAGGCGCAGCTCCGGAGATGGATCTTGCGTTCAGGATGGCTCAGGAAAAATGGAGTGCGGCCTCCGTGACCGCAGCCGGTTTGTGGGTTCGGGCTGGCGTTCCCATGGGGTCCGAAACAGCGCAAGAGTTAGTTTCTGCCATTGAGAGCAGCGATACAAGCCGTTTAAGCGTCCTGACGGATGGATCAAACCCATTTGTATCTCAATGGGGAAAGAGACTTCAATCGGCCGCAATATCCGGAGAAGAATTTAAATACGCCCAACGTTCCCGAAACTTCTTTAGAGTCGCTCTGGCAGGGATCGCCTTATCCTTCCATCAATGGCGCCAGAAACGATCCGCCCGAAGGCTAGAAAGAAATGCAGGCTCCCGCCGGAATGACGTGCCTTTATTGCAGTTATCTCACCTTTTAGGTTCCGCAACTTTTGATTTTGGCGACATGGGACGCAATTCGTGGGAACGGGTTAAACCGGTGCGATTGACATTCAACCAAACGGCTGCGGATCGGCAAGCGATCCGGAACGTTTTAAGAACTTACACAAGTCAGATGACCGACAAAACATTAAGTAGTTTCTTAAAAAAAGTAAAGATGAACGATATCGTAACCGCCGCGCGATCAAAGGATCCGGACGCATGGCAGAACTTTTACGAGAAGTACGCCTACTTTAAGTTTGATCCCAAAGCCAAGTGGCTTCCGAACGTGCGGATGGCGGTATCCATACCCATCTCCCTGATCGGAATGCCTCTGTTAGCGCCGGTAGCGAAAGCGCTATTTGTGGCGGCAACTCCGCTCCTGAGCGAAACACCGTTCTTTGGTTTGTTAGCGAAAATTTTCACGATACCCATGTTGGGCGTTGGCGCAGTGACTTTAACGGTGGGTCAACTTATCATTCTGGGCATTCTAACGAGCGTGATAGGAGGAATCGTCTTTTTTGCGTTCAAGCATGGCTTGAGAGGTATCAGTCTTGTCAGTGAAAATCTGTACCGGATGAGCGATCCTGTCAGTCATACCGTACTGGTCTCTTTGAGGGAACAGGTCAAGAAAAAGAAAGAAACGGCCATAGCCGGGGAAATCAGTAAGATTGACTCTCAGTTGGCGCAAGAACTGGAACAGATAGAACAGTTTGCGCCACAAATGGGAATGGATGATGAGAAATTAGAGGGGATCAAAGCCAATAGAACAGCAGAAACCGAAAAGAAGAAAGCAGAGATTCGCAAGACTGCGCAGGCAAAAACGGAACCTTTTACGTTGGGAGATTTAGTGGAATTGGCCGCGCGCGCATCTCAATCTACAGGAAAAGATGTGAGTGTCCTTACAAGAGGAGCGCTGATGATATTGAATCCTGCTCTTCGGGAAGAGGAGATGGATTCTATCGTAGAGACGACCGAAATCACGAGAAATTTGAATGAGGACGAGGCGCTTCAATCCCAGTTAGATGAGTTGAGAAAAATGGCTCTTTCTCCACTTGCGCCTACTCCAGAGTCCGGACTCAATCGGACAGAAAAAATAGTGAAGTTGGCGTTCCTCAAGGCGTACTGGAATAAAATAGAGGAAGCCAGCGAACTACAGTCTATCACTCCCACAAATTTGGATGTTGACTCTAATGGGAAACATTCTGTGAGAGATCCACTGACGACAGCATGGGAATCTGTTCGCGGAGGGTTGGGAGACGGGGCAGCCAATTTCTCTGAGATCACCAAGAATGAGATTTTAGAGCTTTATTATGGGCTCGATCAAGAAAAGAGAGTAAGACTGAATCAGGCCTGGAGAACGTTAAAAGAGATCGCTTTGGAGGATGGAAGGAGAGAAAAAATCCAAGAGTTGGCGGAACAATCGAAGAAAGGAGGAAAGAAGGTCTATGATTTCGTCCAAGCGTTGGCAGCTGGCATGGAAAAGGATATTTCCTGGTCCCAACTGGCGGCGGAATTTGCTCCTGTGGGAAAACTGCGCGACGCCGCGTTGGAAGTGCGGGACCTGTTAAAAAAGAGCCCGGACATGAGCAAAGAAGATTTGATGAGAACGATACGGTTTCTAGCGGGTAAACACGGAATTTATGACGCGGATG
This sequence comes from Elusimicrobiota bacterium, assembly GCA_016193115.1. Taxonomy (GTDB): domain Bacteria; phylum Elusimicrobiota; class Elusimicrobia; order 2-02-FULL-39-32; family 2-02-FULL-39-32; genus JACPSV01. The sequence goes on along the minus strand of JACPSV010000035.1, from coordinate 1,057 downwards.
ATCAAAACCGGCTCGTGCAAACGGCGAGTCTAGATTTAGAAATAGATACGGACGAGTCCGAATGGATCAAATGGAGAGAAACAGGCGCAGAGATCAACGAACTTGTGACGGCCGTCAAATCTTACACTAGACTCGTTAGAAATTGCCCGATTAAATGATGTAAATGAAGGGGCGATCCATCTCAATGCGGCCACGACTCTAAAAGACTATCTCGACACATTGCCGGATAAAAGAAAAGAAAACCTTCGCAAACGCATGAAACGTCTGGTCTCTCGAGAAAGGAATACAGCGATCCGTGTTTTGTTACATCTCAACGAACTAAGATCCCAAGGCGAGATTTTAACTCTGGAAAAAGTTCGGACTATTGCGACGATTCTATCCTTTGAAACCGTGAGAGGCGACGTCCAAGAATTCATCCTTCAATTTGCCGGATTTACCCTAGCAGAAGCCAGAGCCATCCAAATAAACGCGGAAAAAACTGGCGAGATGGGAGATTTCATGCCAACAGAAGTTCTCGCGCAGAATGAGCTAGTCGCAGAAATGACCAGATCCATCTGGTGGAACACGGTAGGAACTGCTATGAAACAAGCCTCTCGCCATCATACTCGCTTTCGCGGGAATGACGGACGGTTGAAAGTTTTTCAAAAAAATCTACTCGCAATGCTTGTGGGATCAACCCCCAAAACGGTTGGCAAGCGCATGCGAGACATGATTCGAGTGGTCGCCGATGGGCAGTTGAGACCTATTCTCATCAAACCATCCTCCCAGAGACTCATGGCGGGAGTTGGGGACATGTTGGAAGCGACCCCTTGGTGGAGAGGAATTGAGAGAGGAAGATTGATCCGGTGGATCGCCAGGAAAAACGGAGAATTGGGGGCCGTAGAGACAGCTCAGAAACTGGAAAATGCGCGCCAGAAGGAAATAACTCTTTTAGAAGTGGAAGAAACGAGTCGGGAAATAGAAATTCCAGAGAGAAGAGTGCGCGCCGTCGTGCTTGGTTTTAGGGGAAAAGAGGAGAGGGATTTGACACATCTGTCCGCGCGGATTACGCAATATG
>JACPSV010000034.1 GCA_016193115.1 Elusimicrobiota bacterium | reverse complement strand
TCCGTGGCGGACGCCATGGGAAACGGCGCCTCTCTATCGGACGATGGTTTTGGCAACATCTCGTACTCCCAAATCTCTCAATCATTCAAAATTCTCAATGGTCAGGCAAAAATGTCTAAGAGTTTGACGGCCTCTAAGACGGAAAATTTGGACGGTTCCAAATCCTGGATGGGACTGGAAGGGAAAGGACAAGCGATGGAAGTCAATTACCGTTACTATGGGGAAGACGGTTTTCCCGCGGATAAAGCGCAGAAGAGGTTTTTAGGGACGGTGGCCATGGCTTCTGGAAACGGAGCATCTTTGTCGGACGACGGGTTTGGCAACCTCACGAATTCCTCTATTCTGCAAGACTTTAAGATATTGAATGGGCAGGCAAAAATTTCACGCAGCGCGACGGCCTCCAAGACAGAGAACGTGGACGGATCCAAGTCCTGGATGGGGATGGAAGGGAAAGGGGAAGCGATGGTGGTGGAATACTCTTATTATGGAGAGGCCGGATTTCCCGCGGACAAATCTACTAAGAAGAACCTGGGTTCCGTAGCGAGATCGAGCGGGAAAGGGAAATCTATATCGGATGACGGGTTTGGGAACGTGACGACTTCGGATATTGGACAAGAATTTAAGGTCGTCAACGGTCAGGCAAAAATGTCCCGAAGCGTGACGACGTCCAAAACGGAGAACGCGGATGGCTCTAAGAGCTGGATGGGGATGGAAGGGAAAGGTCAGCAGATGGAAGTGACATACCGTTACTATGGAGAAGACGGTCTGCCAGCCGACATCGGCAAGAAAAAGTTTTTAGGCAGCGTGGCGATGGCGACAGGGAATGGGAGATCTGTATCGGACGACGGATTTGGGAACGTAACGACCTCGGATATCGGACAGGAATTTAAGGTCGTAAACGGCCAGGCAAAGATGTCCCGAAGCGTCACGTCTTCCAAAACTGAGAACATAGACGGATCCAAGACCTGGATGGGAGCCGAAGGGAAAGGGCAGGCGATGACTGTGAGTTACTCGTACTATGGGGAAGAAGGGTATTCCGCGAATGTGACGCAGAGAAAATATATGGGTTCCGTGGCGGCGTCCCAAGGGGAAGGGACTTCCATCACGGACGACGGGTTTGGGAATATCACCACATCTTTAGTTAAGCAGGAGTTTAAGGTCATCAACGGGCAGGCCAAGATATCTAAGAGTATCACTTCTTCCCAGACGGAAAATCTGGATGGTTCTTTCAGTTACACGGGATGGAAGGACAAAGATGGGGTCGTGCAAGGGAAAGCCATGACCGTGGAGTATCGCTACACGGGGAACCAAAAGTTTGTGAGGTTAGTACAGGACGCGGAGTTCATGAAGACGGCTGCCACTGTGAAGAGAGAAAGTTTTGGGGAACAGAAGATTGATTTTGCGCCCAGCGGGGAGATCGTGCGTGGGGAGTTCAAGGTAGGGGATGTCGCGTACACGGTTTTGGAAGATGAGAACGGGAGGTTGACGGCGACTTATAAGGATGAGAATGGGATGGGGCAGATGGCGGATGTGGAATTGGGAGGGGATC
>JACPSV010000033.1 GCA_016193115.1 Elusimicrobiota bacterium | reverse complement strand
TGGACATCCTGTTTGACCCCACTCCGGAACAAGTGGAAGCCACGTTAAACCAGTTCCCGGAAGCGAAAGCGGTCTTTATCACCAGTCCCACCTATAACGGCGTGACGGCGGACCTGGTCAAAATCTCCGAGATCGTTCATCGCCACGGCAAATTGCTTTTGGTGGACGAAGCGCACGGACCGCACCTGAAATTTCACGAAGATCTGCCGATTTCCGCCGTAGAGGCAGGCGCGGATCTTTGTGTCCAGTCCACACACAAAGTTCTCTCGGCCCTTTCCCAAGGATCCGTGCTTCATTTTAATTCTGAAATACTGGATATCAACCGCGTCAAAAAAGTCATTTCCATGCTGCAAACTACCAGCCCCAACTATCTGATCCTCGCCTCCATTGATCTGGCGCGAAGACAGGCGATCCTAAACGGGGAAAAGATTCTAGAACGCGTGATTCGCATCGCCGAGTATGCGCGGAAAAAAATCAACCAAACCCGCCATTTCTTCTCCTTCACCCGCAAAGAGATTCAGGCCCGGGGTTACGATTTGGATGTCACCAAACTGACGATCAATGTTACGAAGAGCGGTTTTTCCGGACAGGAAGTTGATGCGATTCTCGCGAAGGAATACAATATCCAGGTAGACGCCGCCGATCTTTTCAACCTGATTGCCATCATGGGAACAGGGACTGACAAACCCGACATGGATCAGCTTGTAAAAGCTTTGGAGGAGATTGACTCTAAATATCATGGCACGGCTAAAAACTGGACTCTCCAGATTCCCTCTTTATCCACGGAGATGGTGATGATGCCGCGGGAAGTCTTTCTCTCTAAAAAAACCAAGCGGGTTCCGATCCAAAAAGCGGCGGGTTACATCTCCGCCCAGTCTTTGACGCCGTACCCACCGGGAATTCCGGTTCTTATCCCGGGAGAAAGAATCACTCAGGAGATTTGCGATTATCTGATGAACCTCTCGGAAAAAGAGCTGCGGGTGAGCGGACAGGAAACAGACACTTTACGCACGATTAAGGTCGTCGCAGTCAAATAAAGTTTAATTAAGGAGACTCCCATGAAGAAAAAAACAGCGAAAGCGACCAAGTCAAAAGGGGTAAAGACGATCCCGAGCGCCGTGAAAAAAGTAAAAATAAGCTCTGCCCAATTCAAACAGTTCCAAACCCTTCTCTCGAGCAAGCGAGAAGAAATTCTGCAAACGGTTAAACAAAAAGAACAGGAGATTTCCTACGGGGAAATCGGCGACGAGGCGGACGTCGCCAGCCAAACATTCGAAAGAGAGATGATCTTTGAACTGAATAACGGCGAACGCATGATTTTGGATGATATCGAGGCGGCTCTGCGCCGGTTAGAAAAGAACAATTTTGGCGGCTGTGAATCGTGCAACAAAAAGATATCGGATCAACGACTGCGCGCGATGCCCTGGGCGCGTTACTGTATCCACTGCCAGACGCGCACGGAATCTCCCGCCGCTTAAGTGAAGTGGCGCCAGATCAAACGTGGAAATCCCCTTCATGACTGAGCATCAGCGACTGGAGGAGACGAAGTCTCACTCTCGTCCTTTAGGATAAGAAAAAAACCATGATTGACCCACTGTATCTGAAACAGATCGAGGTTGGACCGATGGCGAACTTCCTGTACTTGGTAGGGGACAAGATCAAGAAAGAAGTTTTGATCGTAGATCCGGCCTGGCAAATGGATACCGTTTTTAAGACCGTGGAGAGGGAAGGTCTGAAGGTTCGCGGCGCCATCGTGACGCACGGCCATTTTGACCATTGCAACGGAATCGAAGATCTCTTGACGCGCGTGGATGTGCCTATCTACGTGCAAAAAGAAGAAGTCCAATTTATAAAATCCATGGATGAAGTAAAGTCTCTTTTTGGAACGTTTCCGGAAGAAAATTTAAAGACCGTGGGGCCGGAGGAAAAAATCCGGATCGGAGAGATTGAGATCACCCTTCTGCACACGCCCGGACATACGCCCGGTTCCCAGTGTTTCCTGATTCAAAATACATTGATCTCGGGAGACACTCTGTTCATACGCGGTTGCGGGCGGTGCGACTTGCCCGGCAGCAATCCGGAACAAATGTACGATTCCCTGACGAAGAAACTCCTGCGCCTTCCGGATGAAACCATTCTTTTTCCAGGCCACAACTATGGCGATCATCCAACCTCTACGATGCAGGAAGAAAAAAAGAAGAACCCTTACTTGATATGCGGTTCACTCCAATCCTTTTTGAGTCTGGTAGGATAAGAAAAAAACCATGACCGAGCTTCAGCGACGAAATGGTTTTACCTTAGATGTTGTAGAAGAAAAACCATGACATACACCATTATTTACGATAAAGACCATTGCACTGCCGCTCACCGTTGCATGGGAGTTCAGCCCAAATTGTGGGGTGTAGATGGGGAAAAAAAAGCGATCCTAAGAGGAGGGCAGCTCAACCCAAGAACAGGAAAATACGAACGACTCATTGAGGAAGCGGAGCTGGCTGCTTTTAAGGAATCGGCTTTAATCTGTCCCGCCTATGTGATTGACATCGTGGATACAGACACGGGGAAGAGCGTCCTCAATTTGAAACCGACAAAAAAGGAAGAAAAAGAAAGCGTGCCCGTGATTAAAGCCCATTACGATTCCAGAAAAGAGTGGGCCATGGATCCTAAAGGATTTTTTACAATCAAACCGTTCTATGAGGAGCAGTTGATCCGGATGCGCTATTATGGCGAAGACCATGCTCTCAAATTCTTGATCGAAGGCAAATCCGCAGAAGAGATTTATAATACGGTCGTCCGGGAAAATCTGGTTTCCACGTTCCAGCATGCCGCTTACGTTGGCTGCGAACTGATGAAAGCGGAGATCGCCATGAAAAAGAATCTCCCTTACGTACAAGACGACCCCCTTCCTTAATCTGATATCCTCCAACATGAAAATTGTGATCGCTCCGGACTCGTTCAAGGAGTGTCTTTCCGCGCAAGAAGTGTGTCGGGCTATCCAAAAAGGGATTCAAAAAGGAATGCCCCCCGCTCA
>JACPSV010000044.1 GCA_016193115.1 Elusimicrobiota bacterium | reverse complement strand
GCGCGTGTGCGGAAGAAGAGCAGGAATATCGGAGGCAATATAGTTGCCGTCTTTGCCCACTCCCAAAACCAAAGGGCAATCTTTGCGCGCCACCACCAAAATTTCAGGAAAATCGGCGGAGAGAATGCCCACAGCGTAAGCTCCTTCCAGAGTGGAAAGGGCTTTTCTCACGGAGTTAAAAAATTCTTTTTCCTTTAATCTCCTGCCGGCCGCGCGCCACTCCTCTTCAATCAGATGGGCAATCACTTCCGTATCGGTTTGAGACAAGAACGCATGACCTTTGCGGGAAAGCTGACTTTTGATCTGGGAATAGTTCTCGATGATACCGTTATGCACGACCACAATCCGTTGGGTACAATCCCGATGCGGGTGCGCGTTCTCTTCCGAAGGGATCCCGTGAGTGGCCCAGCGCGTGTGTCCAACCCCAACCTGTCCGGGAAGAGGATTTTTCTTAAGGATCCCCTGCAAATTGGAGATCTTCCCTACGGAACGTCTCAACTGGATCTCGCCCCGATCCAAAATGGCCAATCCGCTGGAATCGTACCCGCGGTACTCTAACCGTTTGAGTCCTTCTAAAAGGATCGTACAGGCCGTTCGTTCTCCCACATAGCCGACAATTCCACACATCGTTTCAATTCTCCTTTATTGTGTCGTGATCTCCGACCACAACGTCCATGTTCCCCAACGATTTGTTTTTGACGCAGGTGTACACATTAGGATGGGAAGAATAGATCAGGGAAGCGATGGCGCGCGCCTGCTCGATCTGTCCGGAATGATCTTCCACCCAACCTTTCTGCGTACGGAAAGGATAGTTCCCCCACTGGACAACGTCGAAACCGGACCGACGCAACCGTCGAGCCAGATCTAAGGCAACGTTTTTTTTATCGGAAGCGTTCCAAACGCCGACCGTAATTTTGGAACGGTCGGTCTCCCCGCGATCGCGGATTCCGTCTCCGGAACCACGTTTAGAGCTCCAGAAAAGTTTGGAAGTCAGGCGCATCTCCTCAGTATCCGGAATCAGAATACGGTTTTTGACCGTCCCGTGGATCGTGAGCCAATGAATTTCTTCCTTCCTCAAATCTCTCAGTTCCCAGAAAAGGAGCGTTTTCTCTAACCCGTTGAGATTCAGGTAAGAGAGTTTCCTCGGAAACGGCGTCCATGGCAGTTGGGACACGCTTGCGGTGGAGAGTGACACTTCTCCGAAAGAAGGAATCTCGCCAATCCAACGGATCAGAGACTGTAAATCTTCCTCTGGCATATTCAGAAAACAAGCATGGGGAACCGTGTTCCAAAAAAGAGATTGCGCGGATTCTGTGCTGACAGAAAGAAGTTCCAGAATCGCCCGGAACAGTTCCTGGTTTGCAAATCGCGGATCCGGAGAGTTTCCTCGCAAGGACCGTGTATAAACGTCCGTCAGAGCGCTCATTTTCCATTGAGAAGGAAGAACCTTTGTTTGGCGAGGGATCGAGAGCAGGTTCAAGGAACGGTCCAGAGGATTGTAGCGCGCGAGCAGGATCGTCTCAGGTCTGTTTAGATCTTTTTCTTTGACCGTCCCCACCAGCAGAGCGACCACGGGACGGTTGCGGTGAATCTGCCGTGCCAAAGGACTTTGAGCCGATAACCAAAGAGTCGCCCCAACGGAGGACAGGACGAGAAAAGCGAAAAGCCTGGACACAAGAATTTTCAAGTTCAATTCAAGTCTCTTCATGGGGTTTTATCCGAAACAAAACGGTTCCACACACGGACAGAAAGAGGGTGCGCCAGCGCATGTTTTTTGAGCGCATAGTTCCTCTTTGAACGAACACCTTCCACGAAAGCCCTGTCTAAATTTTGCAGAGCGAGCCGCCTTAATTGAGCCGCTTCCTCAAACTTTCTGTCCGGAGCCAGCAAATCCGCCAGATAAAGGCATTTGTCTAAAGGCGACATTTTCAGAGAACCCAACGAATGTTTTTCCACCGCGGACAAAACTTTACGGTCTTGAACAAAAAAAATATTTCTGGCCAGATCCGCTCCCACAAAACTGTGCAAAAGGATGGGTTGTCGCTCGCACGTAAACTTTTTTTCCGGAACCTTCAAGGAATGTTTCTGAACGTAACGCAGAAGCTCTTTTTCGTCCCACTCGCGCGCCAGATCATGCAGGAGCGCGGCCAATTTCGCGCGCCGGACGTCCAACCGGTGCGCGCGCGCCAACTTTTCCGCAAATTTCGCCACCCCTAACGTATGCGCAAACCTCTCCCGCGTCAAATGCTTCCTCAAATAAGGTTCTAACCGTATTTCCGTGGAAGAGACCGAGGGGATTCGGGACTTGAGCCAATGAATCTTTCCCTTCAGTTCTTTTCTTAAATTCCTCAAATTTTCCTCGTTTCCTGCCCGCCTCGCCACACCCAATTGGCATTGAGAGAGAATCTCTCTCCAGTTTTTCCATTTCTTAAAATCCTTTAAAGTATCACTTCCCATCAAAAGAAAGAGAGCGCTGCTGGGAAATTTCCTGCGAAAAGAGAGAACCGTCTGGAAACTGTAGGAAGGGCCTTGCCTCTCAATTTCACAGTCGGAAACCTTAAAACGAGGGAACGGTTTCAAAGCAATCCGAATCTCCTTCAATCGTTGAGACGCAGCCAGAACCGGCCCGTGAGGTTTGAGGGGCGAAGATCGCGCAGGCACGAAATAGATTTGATCTAAATCCAGTTCCCGGAGAGCGCCGGCCGCCAAAGCCAGGTGTCCCCGATGGAGAGGATCAAACGATCCTCCAAAAATTCCGATTCTGCGTTCCACCGTGGGCTTATTTGCGGATGTGCCCTTGCCCGACAACGATATATTTTGTGGTCGTGAGATCCCGTATCCCCATCGTGCCGCGGGCGTGCAGCTTTTGCGTGGAGATGCCGATTTCCGCGCCCAACCCAAAAACGCCCCCATCATGCATCCGGGTGGACGCATTCTGAAAAACAGCGGCGGAGTCCACACCCATAAAAAATTTTTCCGCGCGGGACTTCTCTTCCGTCACAATCGCGTCGGTATGGCCGGAACCGTAAAGATTGATATGCGCGATGGCGGACTCCAAAGAGTCCACCACCTTGATGGAAAGTATCAGATCCAGATATTCCAGAGACCAATCTTCTTCCGACGCTTCCTGAACTTTCGGCAAGACTTTTCTGGTTTCCGCATCGCCCCTCAAGAGAACTCCCGCCTCTTGATAACGTCTGCCAACAGACGGCAAAAAGTCTTTAGCCACGTCCTTATGCACGAGCAGTGTCTCCATGGCGTTGCAGACTCCCGGCCTTTGAACTTTGGCGTTGTAGGCGATTTCTTCTGCCATTTTTAGATTTGCTTTAGAGTCCACATAGACGTGGCAAACCCCTTTCCCGTGCCCCAAGACCGGTACCGTAGACCGCTCTTTGATTTCACGCACCATGGTTTCCGATCCGCGCGCGATCAGGACGTCCACCCAACGATCCATGCGAGCTAAATCGTAGATGCTCTTGCGATCTGTTTCCTCCACAATAGAAACCGCGTGCGATGGGATCCCAGCCTCCGAAATCGCGTCGGAAAAAATGCGGCAGAGGATGAGGTTAGAATGGATGGCTTCGCTTCCGCCGCGCAAGATCACGCTGTTGCCTGACTTTAAGCAAAGAGCGGCCGATTCTATGGTCACGTTGGGTCTGGACTCGTAGACCATGGCGACCACTCCCAAAGGTACACGCACTTTACGGATTTTTAGACCCTCTTTATTCGTCCATTCTTCCGCCACTTCCCCGATCGGGTCGGGCAGAGCGGCGATTTCCCGTACCCCATTGGCCATATCCGCAATCCGTTTAGAGTTGAGAGTCAGGCGATCCGTCAAAGCAGTGGAAAGATTATCTTTTTTTGCGCTGGCGAGATCTTTCTCATTCGCTTTCAGAATTTCGGTTTCTCGTTCCAAGAGTCGAGACGCAACTTTCTTGAGAGCCTGCGATTTCTGCGCATCCGTTAAAATCGCCAAACCACGGCTGACCTCTTTAGATTTTTGCGCTAATTTTTCCAACTGCAAATTTGCCATTGGCGGTTATTGTATCAAATCTTCGATCGTCTGAGGGAAACCCCCTCAGACTCTGTCGGTAATCTTGCGAAAAGATTTATCTAGGATGTACAAAGCAGACTCGATCTCTGTTTGAGAAATGGTGAGAGGAGGGAGAAACCGGAGGATATGGTTCTGGGTGCAATTGATTAGGAGGCCTTGGTTTCGGCAGAAATCTACAATGGAATCTCCTTGGATTT
>JACPSV010000043.1 GCA_016193115.1 Elusimicrobiota bacterium | reverse complement strand
GAATAACCATCGTAGGTTAAGATCCTTGCTTCAACAGAATCTCTTTAGGGATATCAAAGTTAGAACAGACAGTCTTAACATCTTCTTGTTCTTCCAAAGCCTGGATCAAGGAAAGCACTTTTTCAGCGGTCGCTCCGGTCACAGGCACCAGATTTTTAGAAATTTGGGTGATCTCATGATGCAGGATAGGGATCGAATGGGACTCCAGAGACTTTTTGACTTTCTCAAAGTCAGCCGGTTCCGTTATGATTTCATAGAGATCCTCGTCAGACGATCTCATGTCTTCCGCCCCAGCGTCCAAAACCAGTTCTAAAAGAGACTCTTCCCTCACTTTATTTTTTTCCACGGTCAAATATCCTTTCAGAGAAAACATCCAGGATACAGAGCCTACTTCCGCCATGTTCCCGCCATGTTCGGAAAATATGCCGCGAATCTCGGACCCCGTTCTATTTTTGTTGTCTGTGGTCACCTCTACAAGCAGGGCGACGCCTCCCGCGGCATAACCTTCATACCGTATCTCTTCGATCATGGCTCCGGGGATCTCGCCGGTCCCCTTTTGAATGGCTCGTTTGACGTTTTCTTGAGGCATATTGGCTTCCCGCGCGTCGTCCACCGCTTTGCGCAGACGGGCATTATTTTCCGGATTGCCGCCGCCCTCGCGCGCTGCAATGGCGATCTCACGGCCGATTCTCGTAAAAACCCTGCCTCTTTTAGAGTCTATGATTGCTTTTTTATGTTTGATTCCCGCCCATCTGGAATGACCGGACATATTTCATCTCTCCTCAGAAGATCTTCTTTTATTGTATCATAAAATCTGCAGCTGCGCGCGGATGTTGGTGTCGTTGGGGTTGAGGATCAGCATCTCTTCATAGATTTTTTTCGCTTCCGCGATTTTTCCAGTCTGGCGGTACGTCAGAGCCAGATTGTTGAGCGCTGTGAGATTGCGGGAATCAATTTTCAAGGCTTTTTGATATTCCTTTTCCGCTTTTTCCCATTCTTTCAGCTCATAATACGCGTTGGCCAAAATCAGATGGAACTGGAAATGAGGCGGCAATAGGTGGAACAGACGTTCATAAGCGGATCGAAGCTCTTTCCAGCTCTTGGTTTGTATCCACTGATTGGTCTGGTTCAGTATTTGGTCTGCTTCCAGGAGAGGGTCTTTTTCTCTTTTAAGTTGTAACAAGAGGGCTCGGATATTTCTGCGGGTCAGCTCATAAAAGGGATCCAGAATCAGAGCGTTTTTCAAAGACTGGTAGGCTTGTTCCAACTGTTGGGATTGAACTTGCAGGTAACCGAGATTCAGCCAGAAATCTCTGTCTTGAGGATAGTAGCGCAGAGCGTGTTGGAAGAGAAGGATCCCCGGATCGCGGTACTTCTGGACGTTTCTCAAATAGAGGTTGCCTAAAAACAGGTAGGCGTCCCGCAAAAGAGGGTTGATCCTAAGCGAACGGCTAAAGTTTGTGATCGCGCCGCCAATCGGCTCTGCCGTTTCTAAGACGGTTCTGCCGTTAGGGAGTGGAATAGAGACGCCGGGATATTCGTCTTCGATCCAGCCGATTTGTGCTTGTGTGGTGGCGAGGTTGAAGTAAATCTCATCATACCCGCAGTTGGAACGCAGCGATTCCAGATATGCCCAGATCGCTTTCTTGCGCCAGATTTCTGTTTGAGAAGTCAGACCCATTTGCGCCGATTGTTGAGATAGACGCGCATAGGTGTTGGCCAGCTCATAGTTTGT
>JACPSV010000050.1 GCA_016193115.1 Elusimicrobiota bacterium | reverse complement strand
AGCGGGCTTTCACGATGCAGCATGAGCGGGCTTTCACGATGCAGCATGAGCGGGCTTTCACGATGCAGCATGAGCGGGCTTTCACGATGCACCATGAGCGGCTGGGTGACTCTCCATCGTACTTTAACCGGACACCAGTGATGTAAAATAGGAAACATTGCGGAAAATCCTGCCGGTTGTTTCAGTCTCTCTTTTTCTCCTCATCCTCTTAGTTTTTCCTCTACTTGTTCAGGGAACTTCCTTTTCTTACCTTCTTCGTTTGTGCGGTATCGTGGGCCTCTATGTCATTCTGGCTTTGGGTCTGAACGTCACACTGGGGTTTGTCGGACTCTTCGATTTGGGTTACATGGCGTTTTACGCGATCGGCGCTTACACCGCCGCGATTCTTTCCGTGCACGGCTGGAACTTTTGGAGCTCGACGTTTGCTGCCATTCTGGTGACCACTTTTTTCCGGGTGATTTTAGGCGCTCCGGTTTTGCGGTTGAGAGGCGACTATCTGGCGATTGTGACTTTAGGGTTCGGCGAGATCGTGCGTCTGGTTTTGAACAATTGCGATGCCTTGACGAACGGTCCCAAAGGGTTACCCCGCGTTGGCGAAAGCATTGCCTCTGTCACATTTTTGCGATTTGAGTTCACGGAAAATATCCATTTTTATTATCTGATTTTGGCCGGAGCGGTGTTAGCCGCGGTCGTTTCCAAACGGTTAGAAAATTCACGCATCGGACGGGCCTGGACGGCGGTGCGCGAAGATGAGACCGCAGCCGAGTTGACGGGAGTTCCCGTCACGCGCGTGAAGATGATTGCTTTTGCCACGAGCGCTCTGTTTGCCGCCATCGCGGGGTCCCTCTTTGCGCATTGGGAAAAATTTGTGACTCCGGAATCGTTCACGTTCTGGGAATCTGTTCTGGTCGTGAGCATGATCGTTCTGGGCGGAATCGGTTCTGTTTGGGGCGTGATCCTGGGAGCCATCCTCATTTCCGGGTTCCCTTTATTTTTGCAGGTGGTGTTGGGCGGGAACTGGATTTCGTACCGATATCTCCTGTTTGGCCTGGCTCTGACGGCGGTGATTTTGTTCCGTCCGCAGGGACTCCTTCCCTCTAAACGGCAGGCCATGGAACTGGAAGTCGAGGAGACCGAGAGATGATCCTTCTGGAAACTTCTAAACTGAGCAAACGGTTTGGCGGTCTAAACGCTTTGACGGAAGTGGATTTCCAAATGTCTCAAGGCGAAATCGTGAGCTTGATTGGCCCTAACGGCGCGGGGAAAACGACGTTCTTTAATCTCCTGACCGGCGTCGTTCCGCCGACCAGCGGTGAAATTTATTTTTCCGGAGAAACCGTGACGGGCCTCCCCGCGCATTGGATCATCGCGCGCGGGATCGGCAGAACGTTTCAGAATATACGTCTCTTCCCCAACATGACCGCTCTGGAAAACGTGATGGTGGGACGCCATTGCCGCACCCGCAGCGAAGTGTTTTCCGCGATTTTCCGGACGAAATCTTTCTTCGCCGAAGAGCAGCAAATTGAGAAAAGCGCCAAGGAGGGTCTCCATTTTGTGGGTCTTCTTCCCTATGGGAACGAGATCGCCAAAAATCTGCCTTATGGCGACCAAAGAAAACTGGAGATTGCCCGCGCACTCGCTTCGGAACCGCGTCTCCTACTTTTGGACGAACCGACAGCGGGCATGAACCCAAAAGAAAGTCAGGAGATCATCCATTTAATTGAAAAAATACGGCAGGAAGGAGTGAGCCTATTTCTCATAGAACATCAGATGCGGGTCGTGATGGGAATTTCCGACCGAGTGGTTGTTCTGGATCACGGGGTTAAGATCGCGGAAGGGAAACCCAAAGAAATCCAAAATAATCCGGACGTGATTGAGGCCTATTTAGGAGCGCCCCATGCTGGAATGTGATTCAGTGTCTGTCGTTTACAGCAAAAAGATACAGGCGCTTTACGACGTTTCT
>JACPSV010000019.1:507-2934 GCA_016193115.1 Elusimicrobiota bacterium | reverse complement strand
TTGAGTGATCCCGCCAAACCCATCCGTAGAAACGAAAGTCCCGCTGCCGCTGGCGCTCAAAAGTTTGCCCGTTTTTAGATCGTTCGTGTAGAGGACTCTTAGTGTCTGGGACTGAGATTCCTTGCCAAATTTAAGCATCTCTTTTTTGAGATCCGTTTCATTCACGGTTCCATCCCAAAACTTCTGGCGAAGACCCGTCACAGAATCCACAAATTCAGTTGTGACCGTAGCGGTCAGACTTTCTTTTATCTTGGCTGCTCCGTTGATGATTTCATAAGTTTGAGCGATGAACCCGGAGGTCAGGTTCTCCCAGCCGTCGTCAGTCACGAATGTCCCTTCCCCAAACGTGCGGTGGTCTGTCCCTTTCCCGCCGTAAGCCCCGCCGCTCAGCGTCATGTTTCCAACCGCGTCATAGGCGTAGTAGACGGTCACTTCCTGATGGTTGGAACTTCCGTCCAAAGAAGTTTTGACAAACCCTGTTGTTTCTAAATGATAAGCATCCGTGATTGTCGTGGACGCCACAAGTTTGGCTCCGCCATTGATAATCTCGTAAATTTGATGCATTTCACCTCGGGTCCAATTCCCAAAAAAGTCTTTGGAACTGGTGAACCCCGATCCTTCCGTTCTGGTTCCGTAGAGACCTCGCGATTTTCTTTTTTCTTCTTTAATTTCGGAAATATCTTTCACTAGGAGACCGTAAGCGTCGTAAGCGTAGTCCACTCGAACGCCGGAACCGTTGACGGAACCGTCTAACCCATGCATATTCGAAATCGTGTGTGATCCCGCAAGTTTGGCAGCGCCATTGATCGCGTAGTACCACTGAAAGACCGTTCCTTCCGTAATATTCCCAAACCCATCGTCATTTCGGAAGCTGCCTCTTCCGATGGTTCTTCTATTCCAAGAACCGTCCGTATTCCTCTCGCCTCCATAGAGTCCAACTTGTGTACTATTGTCTCCTATCAATTTTCCAGAAGCGTCATAACTGTAATAGACAATGGTTTCAGAATGGCTGCCGGAACCGTCTATGCTGCCGTCGCCAGCCCAGAGGTAGCCTCCCTGCAGTCTCGCGTGTTTGGAGTCCGTGACGGTTTTAGATTCCGTGATTTTGGCTTGGCCGCGCACGGAGGTGTACTTTTGGTCAATGACAGCCGTAGTGATGTTGCCATAAATGTCCAGAGTAAAACTTTCCCCGTGCCCTTTAGCGGCCAGACCTTCCCCTTCTTTCAATCGGCCCGTACTCAAATCATAGTCATAGGTAACGACGAGAGCCGTTCCTCTCACAAAGCCGGTATCGTCCCGGGCTCCCATATAACTTTTGGTTCCATCCGCATTCACCGTCTGACTCACGGTACCCACTTGTTTTAACTTTGCCTGACCCAGGAGGATAACGAATCTTTGGGAGAGTGAACTCTCCGTGATATTGTTAAAACCGTCATTACTTTTGGAGACTCCCCTGCCGCTGGCGAACGCAACCTGGCCGAGTTTGTGGTTCGCGTTTACGGCGTATGTGATTTGTCCGCGGGTATTCTTTTCCCCGTAATAAGAGTAAATCACCGTCACGCGCGAACTGTAATTAGATCCGTCCAGAGACTCGCCGGGTTGTTCGTAAGAACCTGTCCCGCTCCAACTTTCCGTCGTTTGCCTTTTAAGTTTGGCTTGGCCGCCTACGATGATGTATGTTTGATGGATGTTACCGTTGGTCATGTTGCCAAACCCATCGTCCGAGCTGAAATTGCCGGAACCCGCAGCTCCCAAGAGTTCGCCTGTTTTTTGGTTGTAGGTGTAGGTAACGGTCGTGGTTTGCGTTTGCTCTTCGGAAATGGTCTCCGTCCGGGATTCTTTGAGCTTTGCCTGACCCAGAACCACCTCGTATGTCTGGAAAATGGAACCGGTTGTAACCGTACCCCAAAAATCTTTTGAGTGAGTCGTTCCTTCCCCAAACGTTTTACGAATGTAAACGCCTTCGCCGGTTTGTTTCCCGCCGTAGACCGCGTCCCCATTTTCGCCCGTCACCAGTTTCCCTTTGGCGTCATAAGCGTAATAGAGGTGGAGGGTTTGATTAGAAACAGAACCGTCTAAACCGACCGTTTCCGAAGTGGAAACGGTGTGGGTCAACTTTGCTTGATCTCGAACCGCTGTATAACGTTGATCCAGAACGGTTCGTGTGATGTTGCCGAACCCATCGTTAGTTTCGCTGATCCCGCTTCCCTGAGCGGCTTGGCCTTCACCAGACAGAAGTTTCCCGTCGTCCGTATAGGAGTACTCAACGGTTAACGCTTTTCCGCCTATGGCCAATTCTTTGCACCCGTAGTAGTTCCCGGGTTTCGCCCAGCCCATGTAGGTTTCAGACCCGTCTGCGTTCACCGTGAGACTTTCCGTAACCGAAGTCTGGAGTTTAGCCGCGTTGCGATAGGCAGTATAGTTCTG
>JACPSV010000019.1:0-489 GCA_016193115.1 Elusimicrobiota bacterium | reverse complement strand
TTCCCAAATATATCGGTAGATTTGCTTGATCCATTTCCCGAACCTGCATTCCAGCGACCTGTTTCCAAGCGGGTGTGTACCGTATTGTAAAAGTAACTCACGTTCATCGTAGAATGGGTCTTCGTTTGGTCCAGAGAGGTCGTGTCACTGATCGTGTTGGATTGCGTGAGTCTTGCTTGATTCCGGAATGAAGTAAAGAATTGATCTAACTGTGTGATTGTGACGGCGCCAAACTCGTCCCGAGTCACGCTCTTTCCGCTGCCGGAAGCGGCCTCGCCGTTCAGGCGATCGTTTTCCCCGTCTCCCAGAAGTTTTCCGGTTCCGGGATTGTAATGGTAGGTGACCGTCAACGCTCTCCCTATAATGTTTTCGGAACCTGTTTCGTTATAGAGAACGCGGTTCCCCGCCACGACTTTGTCCAGTCCCATTCTTGTGGTCGTTCCGTCTATTGTGTTTGTCGTATAGGACGCAGTCTTGGACTGCCAAAGT
>JACPSV010000018.1 GCA_016193115.1 Elusimicrobiota bacterium | reverse complement strand
GTGAGAGACCGGCGCCCAGAGCCGGCGGTTTGGCGGACACGATCCGGGATACGGTAAATATCGTGTTTCTTCTTTTGGTATTCTTCCCAATCGGAAGGGCTAAACCTGAAATAAATCAGTTTTTCCAGAAGACGAACGTCTGCGGAGAGACGAATAATTTCCTTTTCCTTTTCATTTTGCGCGGCCGATACTTTTAGTCGTTTCTCGAAGTTATCCAGATCGTCCAGAATTTCTGTAAACCGAATTTTGCTTGTCAATGAGAGGTATTTGAAATAGAGTTCCAGGTTTGGGTAATCTTTAAGGGCGATTTTGCGACTTTGACAGGTTTTGTAAAGAAATTGGTAGGGAAGTGCGGGTTCTTTTTGTCCGGAATTATCCGGTTGAAAGGCCTTTTCCAATAAATCCAATTCTTCTCCAGGGAGGATAGCCGAAAGCAGTTGTAGAATGTTCCGCGCTTCCTGTTGCAGTTTAGAAAATTGAATTCTTTCCTGAACCTTTAGAGCGGCTTTATAGTCTTCTAAAGATTGTTCGATCGGGATATTTTTTCTGTTGAGGTCCTTGGTAAAAAGCCGAATCGCGTTTCGGAGTCCGATTTTGCGCTCATGGTATTGAGAAAAAGCCTTTTCTATTTCATACAAATCGGGATTGAGGGATGTTTCTCTTAAGTCCTGAACAGTGAGTGAGAGGTCTTGGTAGGCTCGTTTTAGTTCGTTTTCGTATCGGACAGCCTCCTTAAAAGCTTTCATATGCCGCAAATAGAGAAGTCGGTCCTCTACGCCATAGAATGAGATGTTCTGTTTTTCAATGGTTTGCTGAGCAGGCGTTTGAGTTGAGTTCAGTTGAAATGTGATTCCTAGGTATTCCGGACCGCTGATGAAGGATTTATTTAGGAAATAGGCGGCCACGTCTTTCACGGTACGCTTGTCCGGGAAAGAGCGGTAGGGGAGAAAGTTAAGAGGACCTTGAGCTCCTTCCAGACCCACTTTTGTTATCTTTTCCTGAGGAGGTCTTTTATCTGTCATTTCCTGGATGATGTCGGCGATTTTCTTCTGCGCCTCTAGGTTTTCATGCACGTCTTGAATATGCACGACAAGGGTGTCGTCCTGCCGCCAATGTTTTGGAAAATAAGATTCCTTGATGCGCGCGATGCGATGAGGCAGGGACCGCACTTGGGATGGAATTTTTTCTATCTGGGGATCTTGCGGAGAAAAGGCATCGCCTAGAGACGGTTGAAAGGAGAAAGTCCGTTTGGGAGATTTTTCTAATTCAGACAGGCCTTTCCTTAGTAAGGAAGGGCCGTTTTTCTGTTGTTTACGCTCTTTCCAGGCCTGAACTCCGGCCGGAATGGAAGCGCTTAAAACGTTAACATAGAGAAAGGTTAGAGCGAGACTGAAGGACAAGAGGCGGGACAATTGAGAAGGGCGCATCAGTTTTCCGTTCATGGAACTCTCCAAGCCGGATTGAAGTTCCTGCGGGACAACTGTTTGCGGGACATGCGGCGCGGGACAAGAGACTGCGGAACACTCTACTGCGGGACAGACCTTGCGGGACTAGTGACAGCGGGACATTCGGTTTTCAAGCGGCCAAACTGCGGATCATTTCTTCCAGCTCATGGTAGCACAACCCCTGTTGCGCGCTAATCATAAATGAAGTTGCCGAAACTTTTCTCAAACAATTTGTAACATTTATGTAAATCTTTTTTGAGCCTGTTGCGATGAGGTACCAGTATCGTCAGTGGGTTAGGGGGTACAGGTTTAGTTCTTTCATGGGATAGTCCTTTATGTTATCCGTCACGAGAGTGCAACCATTCTGGATGGCGACTGAGGCGATGAGGGTATCTGCGATGGATAATGGGATCCCTTTTCGCGCATACTGTTGTTTCAGAAAGCCTGCTTGACAAGCGGTTTCCCTGGTTATTTCCAAATACTCTAAACTCTCAAGAAAGAAGCGGGTGTGTTTTTCTTCATGGGGCCGAAGCCCCGCATATATCTCCGCCACATTAATGGCGCAGCAAGCCAATAGATGACCTTGTTGCAAGAGATTTTCTAAAATAGATTTTCGATGTTCTTTGCCATTCAAGACATCAATGAGAATGCTTGTGTCCAATAAATACAGTGACATTTTTAACTTTTCATTTTGTGGTATCTTGTATCATTTTGTATGAGCTCCGGATGATATTTATTTTTCCATGCTCCAGCTACGGCGCTTAGGGCTTTCATTTGACGCAGGCGCTTGAGCTCGCTGAAAGCTGCCTCAATCAAAAAGCTGCTGCGTTTGCGTTTGCCTACCAAGAGATCGATCTGATGTACTAACTCCTGTGGAATGACAATATGGGTACGCTGGTTCACGTGAAATCCCCCTCCGATTCTTAAAGTCCCATTCTATGTTAATAATGAGATTAACATAGAATGGGACTTAATTCAAGCCTTTCTAACCTCGGCGGGAGTTTGGAGATCGCGCCAGGCGATGGTTTGGTCGCGGCCGCGGGATTTAGCCGCGTAGAGAGCGCGGTCCGATTTTAGGAGTACGTCTTCCGGCGTTGCGCCGTCGTCCGGATACCCGGCAATTCCCATCGAGACCGTAAAGGAAACCCGTTCCTTTAGGTTCGTGGCAATTTTTGAGCGCCGGACGTCCACTAAAATTTTTTCCGCGACGGAATGGCTTCCATCTAAATCGGTTTCCGGCAAAACAATTAGGAACTCTTCCCCGCCAAAACGTCCCACGGATTCCCTTATTCTACGGGACTGGCTGATGATTTTTGAGAATTTTCGGATCACCTGATCTCCCGCCATGTGACCTAAGGTATCGTTGATAGATTTGAAATGGTCTATGTCCGCCAGAATGATAAAGACAGAGCCTCCTCGCCTTTGAGCGATCGCAATTTCCCTATGAAGACTTTCCATAATGTTTTGGCGGTTCAGTAGGCCGGTCATGGAATCGTGGCGGGTGAGCTGTTCCAATGTCCGGGCAGCGGAACGAGTCCAATGCCATGAAGTGAGAACGGATATGAGCAAAAGGCTTAAAAGCGCAAAGAGAGTGAATCCCATGTTTTTGTTGAGAGCGGCCTGTATGGGACGGGTGCTCACTCCTAGGATCACGGCGCCCAAGATACGATCTTTCTCTATGATACCAAAAAGACCTTCGATTACAGGACCCGTATCACCATAACTGTTTTCTCGAATGATGTGCGCCTGTCCAAAAGCAAGCGCGCTCCAAAGGCTCTTGGGGGTTTCACCAAACCGGATGCGGCTTCCTCTGGAACCCAGGGGATCTTGAGGTAAGAGTGTTTCACCATCCGCATTGATGATCTCCACGAACGCAAAGTTTCCTTTGGAAACGCTTTGATGGATGACCTGGGTGGCGTTTAAGAGGGCGGATTCGTCTTTCTGTTTCAGTAAGATATAGGATTGCGGCACAAGAAAGCTGGCAGTTTTTATAATCT
>JACPSV010000028.1 GCA_016193115.1 Elusimicrobiota bacterium | reverse complement strand
TAAGGAAGTCGCGTTAAGGTAGTTTAATTCTGGCGATAAATGCTACCTTAATGGAAAGGGTCAGAATCATGAAAAGGTTTACAGGGAAGTTCTTTGAATTGGGACTCGTGTGCACTCTCCTCTGCGCCGGATCAGTTTGGGCAGAAGAGGGGTCCAATCTGGATGTGACGATGACCGTTCAAGTTCTGACTGTCTACCGGTTCGGATCTTTGAACGTCAACGCCGCCACAGGCACGTCCGCGGTTTCAGACAGAATCCTGGTCCAGAACACTGGGAACGTCAATGAGACCTTTGTGATCAAAATCACCACGGTAACCGGCGATTGGAAATATGTGGAAACCCAGCCGGGACAGGACGAATTCCGGTTGTCCGTGATTTGGCACAAGTGGGACGTCAAGCCGTCCACGAAAGAGTTCCAAACCAATGACATCCTTAAATTGACGGAAGTGGTGGCCTCCACGACCACGTTCTTCAACGAGTTGGATGTCTCACAGCATTACGCCGCTGGCGAAAACGTGAATCAGAACACGGTCAACGGGGTGAATGTTCCGCCCAAGAGCGTGGACAACGCCCGGAGTATCCGGTACCTTTTCTTCCGGTACGACGCGCCTCAAAGTTATACGCCGGGTAAAACCAACGTGAACATGAGCTATGTGGTCACAGCAATCGCTTCGGAGTAACGCGAGGTCCTATTAAGGAGGTAAAAATGGAATGAGAAAGAGTCTATGGATTGTTCTAGGGTTAGGCATGGGGTTGAGTCAGAACCTTTTCGGACTTTCTCTTTCCGGGTCCATGGGAGAGCTTCTGATACGGAACTTACAGCCCGGGACTACGGTGCAATTGACGCCGCTCATGCGTCTTCCCTGGAGAATACAATATGAAGGAAAGGAGGCCATCCAATTGATACTGCGACCGGCAGTTCCGGATGGAGTGGAAGAAATGAAAACAGGTTATGAGGTGATCCCTGATTTAAGTTGGGTTCGATTAAGTCCGGCTCTCTTCGATCTGGAGAAGAGTTCCACGGTCGCCTCCGACGTTTCCATTTCCATTCCCAACGACGATTCTCTTTTGGGCAAGAAGTTTGTCGTCTACCTTTGGGCTCAAACCGCGGCCAAAAAGGCCGGAGTCAGCACGGGGTTAGGGGTCAAGGGGCGTCTTTTGCTCACGATCGCTCCGGAAAGAAAGAAAATATCGGACTCTTTGAATACGGCTCGATCCTATATGGAGTTTAAGCTGAGACCGGAAACGGTTCTCTTGCAGGGAATTCAGCCGGGGAAAAAGATAGCCCTGAACAAAGTCTTGAAGAAAAAATTTGTCGTGGAGAATTTTGGGTCGGAGACCATGAAATTCTCAGTGAACAGGATTTCCGGAGATTCTCTGGGAATGAATCCCACACAGGGCATGGAATGGGGTCCGAGGGAAACGGTTTGCAGGGTTCAACCCGCGGCTCTCAAAATTAAACCGGGCAAAAAGAAACATTTTACAGTCACAATTCAAATTCCGGACGAGGAACAAAATTATAATCGCCGATTTCAGTACCTCTTTCGTATCTCCCCATCCGGTGTGGGAGTGAAGTCAGGAATTCTTTTGAAGGTGAACATGGAGACGAGTCCCAAATAAATTTATGAAACGAACCCTGCTTTCTCTTTTGTTTTTATTGGGAACCTCCATCGCGGGAGCGTTGGAACTCTCACCCGAAGTTTTTTATTTTCGCGGCAAGGCAGGAGAAAAAATCAAGAAAGTCGTTCAGTTCAAAAATAACGGTTCTCAACCGGTTTCGGTCTCCCTGGAGTTTAAGGACGCAAACGGGGTAGACAAAAAACGATGGCTGGGAATTTCCAATCAGAAGTTTATCCTAAGACCCAACCAAAGCGGAAAAGTGAAGTTTCGTTGCCGGGTTCCCCCCGCTTCCGGTCAGGTGCAGGGCACTCTATCGGTAAGAACGGTGGAACCGCCCGACTCTCTGTTTGAAGTGTGGGTGGACTACCCCGTGATTGTGCAGGTTCAAGGCACGGAAGTGGCGGAATGTTTGTTGGAAGGTCTCTCCGCTGTGAAGAGAGGCGAGAGCGTTATCCTGGAAGGTCTGTTAAAAAACAAAGGGAACATCCGTTTGACCCCCAAGATGGTGGCTGAGATTGAGTCCGAGGATGGGGAAAAAGTGAGCCAGATACTGGCGCCCAAATCGAGGTTCATCCAGCCCAATGAGAATGCAAACTTCTCCACTATTATCCCTTTGAATGAAAACGTTTTCTCAAGTCTCAAGGGTCGGGTTTCGGTATTCTTCTACGATGGGGAAGGAGTCTTGAAGACGGTTCAAGTTCCATTCGAGGTGCGTGCCCAATGAGAATGGGATCGTTGGGAAAAATATTTCTCTTTTTCGTTCTGGCCTATTGGATCGGGACGGTCAGGGTCTATGGCGTGAAAATAGAGTTGCCACATGGGGTTGTGCTCGAATTGTTCAATCTGGTGGACGATAGTCCTGCTCCGCGATTACAGTTTCCTTCCACGTCTCCCAATGGAGCGCCGCGCTACAGGATTGCGCCGAGCTACATCAAATTCACGTATCCCCAAGATGCGGTCAACAAGCAGATCCGCATTTTTACGGACAATAGCGATTGGAAAGGACCTGCCAATGAAGATCGCAGCGGACTCATTTCCGCTCTCACTTTGAAAGACCGTATTCCACTCTATTGGAGATCTTTTTCTTCAAGGCAATCCTCTTCCTCGATTCAATTAGATCCAAGCTTGGAATCTTCCTGGAACGTGATTCTGGATACAGGCAACGCTGATTTTTCCGGGAAAATCAGCAGCACG
>JACPSV010000027.1 GCA_016193115.1 Elusimicrobiota bacterium | reverse complement strand
AGAGTCCGATCCTTCCAACGGAAAACTCTCCGTTCACTCCCCGTTAGGAGAGGGACTTCTGGGCCACAAAACGGGAGAAAAAGTTAGCGTTTCCTTACCTGCAGGCAAAAAAGAATTCCTCATCCTCAAAATAGAACGATAAGGTAAAGAACACCTATAGATTAGGCAGGGTCTTGCCATTTGCCGTGTGTTTGGATGAGTTCGATTAATTTTTCGTCGGCGACGTCCGCTGGAATTCCTTTCTGAACGCATTCTTTACCGACATACAGATTGATCTTTCCGGGAGCGCCGCCTACGTAGCCAAAATCCGCGTCGGCCATTTCGCCAGGCCCGTTGACGATACATCCCATGATCGCGATCTTAACCCCTTTAAGATGACCGGTTTTAGAGCGGATACGTTCGGTCGTGGTTTGCAAATCAAAAAGTGTCCTGCCGCAGGAAGGACAGGAGACAAATTCCGTTTTCGTGACGCGCGTGCCTGCCGCCTGCAGTATATTGTACACCAGATCTAAATCCTGTTTAGGATTCACCCCAAACCCCGCTTGCACACTGTCCCCAATCCCGTCACAGAGCAGGGAACCGATAGCCAGGGAAGAACGAATCCTGTAGCGATCAAAATCTTCGTCCGGAGAAGCTTGCGCCTTGAGATGAATGGGGTAATTCTTCCCTTTTTCCCTCAGCGAAGCAACCAGGGTTCGTACGTTATAGATCAATTCGGTGTGGGTTGGTAGATTGAAAGAGAGGATCAACTGATCCATCCCCAAACTTTCACACCATTCAATCCCGTTGAGCAAGTTAAATGCAGGAGTTAAATTCCCGGTGCGCGCCTTCTTCTCCGGATCACTGCAAGGACCTGCCTCCAGAAAAATGGGGATACCCCTCTGCTTGGCAGACTGAGCAAACTGTACAAACTTACTCTTTCGTGTAGGCGCGTCGTCCCCTTCCTTGTATCGAAAGCTGGCAGAATCCGCCAGAGTCAGCCCTTTTTCCAAAAGATGAATAGAATCTTCAAAGCGAATGTGGAACGCGAGACGGGAAGTCTCACCCGCAATCCGAGCGCGGCAAGATTCCAAATTTTGAAGATCCTGCTCGGTTCTAACAGTCCAATAGAGAATCTCCGGAGCGATACTCTTAGAGTTTCCTAACTGTTCTTCTAAAACATGAATCAAAGAATCGGAAGAATTGTGGCCGGAAAAATCAGAAACGACGCGCACAAGATTTTCTCCTCCCACACGAAAAGGACCCACTTTAAGAACTTTCGTTGCGCGTCTGGAAAAGTGATAAAGATTGTCTGTGTATAGGGATGGGTGAAGAGATCCCGGATTTATCTTGTTTGGTCGTTCCTTATAAAGATCGGCAATCTGAATGCAGACAGGGATTTCACATTCCGGTTCTTCCGTCAGGGAAACGCGGATGGTGTCCCCAATTCCGTCTTCCAAAAGGCTGCCAATCCCAATGGCCGATTTGATGCGCCCATCTTCGCCGTCTCCGGCCTCTGTCACACCCAGATGGAATGGATATTTCATTCCCAAATCTTCCATGCGAGCTGCCAGCAACCGATAAGCCGCGATCATCACTTTTGGGTTGGACGATTTCATGGAGAGAATGATATCGTAGAAACCATTTTTTTCGCAGATACGCACAAACTCCAAAGCCGATTCCACCATTCCTTCTGGGCTGTCCCCATAACGGTTCATGATGCGGTCGGATAAGGAACCGTGGTTCGTTCCTATCCTTAATGCGCGCCCGAAACGTTTTAACTTTAAGACTAAAGGAGTGAATTTTTCTTCAATCCGTTCCATTTCTTTTTGATACTCTTGGTCCGTATATTCCCGAACCTTAAAAAGTTTGGAGTCCACATAGTTTCCGGGGTTGACTCTTACCTTTTCCACATGTTCCGCCGCCTCCATGGCCGCCGCAGGCAGAAAATGGATATCCGCCACCAGAGGAACTTTGATTCCTTTCCGCAGGAGTTGCTGCCTAATGTTTTTGAGGTTTCTGGCGTCCTCTACGGTCGGAGCCGTAATGCGAACGATCTCGCAACCCGCCTGAACCATGCGAATTGTCTGGGCGACTGTGGACTCGGTATCCATCGTTT
>JACPSV010000026.1 GCA_016193115.1 Elusimicrobiota bacterium | reverse complement strand
TTGGAAACCGTACCAATTCCCGTACGACACAAGGTTATGAGATTATAAACGGGCAGGCCAAAGTAAAGACTGTGACTAGCCATACGGATGTGGCAAATATAGACGGCAGCCGATCCGTTGCGGAAGGATCTGTGGATAGCGTTGTGACCTATACCTATGGGGATAGAGATGGAAAGAAGGGGATTTTAATTGGCGCGATGAACACTGTGCCCGGCGTGACCGTTATGGATGACGGGTTTGGAAACAGAACCGCGTCTCGCACGACACAAGGTTACGAGATTATAAACGGGCAAGCAAAAGTGAAGACGGTCACAAGCCATACCGATATCGTCAATATAGACGGAAGCCGTTCTCTGACAGAAGGTTCCGTAGATAGCGTGGTCACCTATACTTATGGGGACAGAGACGGGAAAAAAGGGATTTTGATTGGAGCCATGAACACAGCGCCTGGCGTCACCGTAATGGACGACGGGTTTGGGAACCGCACGAATTCCCGCACCACTCAGACCTACGAGATTATAAACGGACAAGCGAAAGTAAAAACGGTCACCAGTCATACCGATATCGTCAATATTGATGGCAGCCGGTCTCTTGCGGAAGTGTCCGCGGACAGTGTGGTGAGCTACGAGTATGGGGATAGGGACGGCAAGAAAGGGATTTTAATTGGCGCGATGAACACCGTGCCCGGCGTGACGGTGATGGATGACGGATTTGGAAATAGAAGCCTTTCCCGCACCCAGCAAACGTATGAGATCGTGAACGGTCAGGCGAAAGTGAAGACCGTCACGACTCATACGGATGCTATCAATATAGACGGCAGCCGGTCGGTGGCGGAAGAATCCGTGGACAGCGTGGTCAGTTATACCTACGGTGACAGAGCCGGCAGGAAAGGAATTTTGACGGGCGCGGAAAACACGGTTCCCGGCGTGACCGTGATGGACGATGGGTTTGGAAACAGAACCACGTCTCGCACGACACAAGGTTACGAGATTATAAACGGTCAGGCGAAAGTGAAGACGGTCACAAGCCATACCGACATCGTCAATATTGATGGAAGCCGCTCTCTGACAGAAGGTTCCGTGGATAGCGTGGTCACCTATACTTACGGGGACAGAGACGGGAAGAAGGGAATTTTGATTGCGGCGATGAACACCACACCCGGCGTGACCGTGATGGACGACGGGTTTGGGAACAGAACCGCGTCTCGCACGACACAATCCTATGAAATCGTCAATGGCCAGGCGAAAGTAAAAACAGTGACCTCTCACACGGATGTGAATAACATAGACGGCAGCCGCTCCGTCGCGGAAGGATCCGTAGATAGCGTGGTCACCTACATCTACGGAGACAGGGATGGGAAGAAGGGGATTTTAATTGGAGCGATGAACACGACACCCGGCGTAACCGTGATGGACGATGGGTTTGGGAATAGGACGGCGTCCCTCACAACACAATCCTATGAAATCATCAATGGACAGGCCAAAGTAAAAACAGTGACTTCTCACACAGACGTCAACAACATAGATGGCAGTCGCTCCGTTGCGGAAGGATCCGTAGATAGCGTGGTGACCTATACTTACGGCGACAGGGACGGGAAGAAAGGGATTCTGGTTGGAGCGATGAACTCAACACCCGGCGTGACCGTGATGGACGACGGGTTTGGGAATAGAACCGCGTCTCGCACAACTCAAGTTTATGAGATTATCAACGGGCAGGCGAAAGTAAAGACAGTGACCAGTCATACGGACGTGAATAATAGTGATGGCAGCCGATCTGTGGCGGATGGTTCTGTGGACAGCGTTGTAACGTATGAGTATGGGGACAGGGACGGGAAGAAAGGGATTCTAATAGCAGCCATGAACACCGTCCCCGGTGTTACAGTAATGGACGACGGGTTTGGAAATAGAACCAATTCCCGCACAACCCAAACCTATGAAATTGTCAACGGCCAAGCCAAAGTGAAGACGGTCACTTCCCATACGGAGCTCAACAATATTGACGGCAGCCGATCCCTGGCGGAAGGTTCCGTGGACTCTGTTGTGACCTACAGTTACGGGGACAGGGATGGGAAGAAAGGGATATTGGTTGGAGCGATGAACTCAACACCCGGCGTGACCGTTATGGATGACGGGTTTGGAAATAGGACGGTTTCCCGCACAACTCAAACCTATGAGATCGTGAACGGTCAGGCGAAAGCCAAAACAATAACCAGTCACACCGATATTATGAACATTGACGGCAGCCGCTCTGTTGCAGAAGGTTCCGTGGACAGCGTTGTAACCTACACTTACGGAACGGACAGGGATGGGAGAAGAGGGGTTTTGGTTAGAGCCGAGAATTCTATCCCGGGCGTCACAGTAATGGACGACGGATTTGGAAATAGAACCGCGTCCCGCACGACGCAAACCTACGATATCCTCAATGGACAAGCGAAAGTAAAGACAGTAACCAGCCATACCGATATCCTGAACATTGACGGCAGCCGATCGGTCGCGGAAGGTTCCGTGGACAGTGTGGTGACTTATACATACGGCGACAGGGATGGGAAGAAAGGGATTTTGATTGGCGCGACGAACACCACACCCGGCGTGACCGCAATGGACGATGGGTTTGGGAATAGGACGGCGTCCCTCACAACACAAACCTACGAGATCCTCAATGGACAAGCGAAAGTAAAGACCGTGACCAGCCATACCGATATCACAAACATAGACGGCAGCAGGTCGGTTGCGGAAGGTTCTGTGGATTCTATCGTGACCTATACCTACGGAGACAGGGATGGAAAGAAGGGGATTCTGATAGGCGCGATGAATACCACCCCGGGCGTCACCGTGATGGACGACGGATTTGGAAATAGGACGGCGTCTCTTACGACGCAAACTTATGAGATCATCAATGGCCAAGCGAAAGTGAAAACCGTGACCAGCCATACCGATATCGTCAATATAGACGGCAGCCGTTCTGTTGCGGAAGGTTCTGTGGACAGCGTGGTGACCTATACATACGGAGACAGGGATGGTAAGAAGGGGATTCTGATCGGCGCGGTGAACACCACGCCCGGCGTGACAATTATGGACGACGGATTTGGAAACAGAACCAGCTCTCGCAGCGCACAAAGCTATGAGATCGTGAACGGACAAGCGAAAGTAAAGACCGTATCCAGCCACACCGATATCGTCAACATAGACGGCAGCCGGTCATTGGCAGAAGGATCTGTGGATAGCGTGGTGACCTACAGCTACGGTGACAGAGATGGAAAGAAAGGGATTTTGATTGGCGCCATGAACACCACCCCGGGCGTCACCGTCATGGATGACGGGTTTGGAAACAGGAGCGCCTCTCGCAGCGCGCAAACCTTTGAGATTGTGAACGGACAGGCCAAAGTGAAAACCGTCATAAACCATACGGAGATCGTCAATATGGATGGCAGCCGGTCTCTAGCGGAAGGATCGGTGGACAGTGTGGTCACGTCATGGATGACGGGTTTGGAAACAGGAGCGCCTCTCGCAGCGCGCAAACCTTTGAGATCGTGAACGGACAAGCGAAAGTGAAGACGGTCGCCACACACACGGATATCGTGAATGTGGACGGGAGCAGATCCGTAGCGGACGGCTCTGTGGATGGAGTGGTCACCTACACCTATGGCGACAGGGATGGTAAGAAAGGTATTTTGATCGGCGCGGAAAGTACCACGGCCGGCGTGACCGTGATGGACGACGGGTTTGGGAATAGAACTTCTTCCCGCTCCTCACAGGTTTTTGAGATTGTGAACGGACAGGCGAAAGTGAAGACGGTGACGACGCATACGGAAGTGAATAATTTAGACGGCAGCCACACTCTCGCGGAAGGGTCGGTGGATAGTGTCGTAACCTACAGCTACGGAGACAGGGATGGAAAGAAAGGGATTTTGATCGGCGCGGAAAATACCAGAGCCGGCGTAACCGTGATGGACGACGGGTTCGGCAATCTCACGACCTCTCAAGCCAGACAGGAATTCAAAATTATGAACGGACAGGCCAAACTTTCCAAGAGTGTTACCGCCTCCAAGACAGAAAATCTGGACGGTTCCAAATCCTGGATGGGACTGGAAGGGAAAGGCCAAGCAATGGAGGTGAACTATCGTTACTATGGGGAGGCCGGTTTCCCCGCGGATAACAGCCAAAA
>JACPSV010000025.1 GCA_016193115.1 Elusimicrobiota bacterium | reverse complement strand
GTGTGCGTCTTTTGGATGTTAAGACAGGAAAAGTGATTGTGGCGGCCAGCGCTTCCAGCGGGATGGGACTCAACTTTACGCCGTGGGTCGCTCCCATGAAAAAAGTGGTGGAACGTTTTTCCAGGGAGGTGCCTGAATGAGCATGCCGAGATTTCAGTCAAAATTTATGTTTTGGATTATTCCTCTTTTAGCTGTTTTAAGCGGGTGCGGGATTCCAAAGATCAAAGGAACTCTTCTCTCCTCGAAACCCGGAGCTCAGATGCCGGATTTGATTGCGATTCTACCGCCTGACAACCATTCCAACGATCTAAGCGCCGTAGAGGTGGTACAACGGTCGGGCGGCATGATGCTTACAACGCGGGGCTATTTCGCCCTCTCCAACAAGGCGCAGGACGCGGCCTTGCAGAAGATGGGGATTACCGACGGCGGTCAACTAAAATCATACCGCGCGGAAAACATCTGCAAGTCTCTAGGCATGCAGGGGTTACTCTACTCCACGGTAGAAAACTTTAATGAGGTCAACATAGGGTTTTGGATCAGCAAAAAAGTGCAGATGAAAATGAAATTGACCGATGACAAGGGAGAAAGTCTGTGGGAAGGGGACGCTCTCTACAGTATCCGGCAGTTGACATTAGATCCCAGCGAAGCGGCCAAAGCCTTTGTAGAAAGAAAAGCCGGCGAACTCGTGGAGAAGGCGTTGCGGGTCCATCTTGTGCCGGAAACCGACATCGCCGCTCTGGAACTGGGAAAAAAGATTACCCCCTGGCCCAACCCCCAAGACGCCCAGAGACGGTAATTGTGAGGGTGACCTCACAGCAGTACGGTTAAAGTACGACGGTGGGGAACCCCTCCGCTCATGTAGCGTCATGAAAACCCGCTCATGGTGAGCTTGTCGAACCATGAGCGACCGCGTTCACCCTTCGACGATCTCATGGTTCGACAAGCTCACCATGAGCGGGTTTTCATGACGCTACATGAGCGGGTTTTCAGGATACACCATGAGCGGGCGGTATGAGTTGCACTTTAAACAAATGATTTTGACGCACAATTAAACCGGACGGTTGTTGGTTGCCCTAAAAGAGGAGTAATTGGATAAATTTAGGCGTGTATTTGCCGTTCTTATTGTTTTTATTTTCCTTGGAAGCGGTTTCAAATGGCTTTTGGGCAATTCTACCACGGCGCCGGACGACAAGGTAAAAGCGCCGGGAGATACCACGGGCTGTACGACTAGCGGGTGCCATAGCGCGGCAACCGTCACAAACAATTCTGCCGATCTCGCTATCGCTGGACTGCCAAATTCTTACTCTCCGGGAACGGCCTACGCTCTTACATTTTCCATATCCAACGATGTTGATGGCAACAACGGATTTGAGGTGGGAATTTCTACGGGTTCTTCCAGGGTGGGAGGATGGTCGAACGCGGAAGCAGGAACCCAAATCAGCGGCAATTACTGGAAACATGGTCCGGCAAATCCGGGCCCGGTAACTTTCTTCACGGTTACTTGGACAGCGCCTACCACAAAAATTGGGAACATAACGTTTTATGGGGCAGCCAATAAGGGAGGAGCTGCCCCAAACAATGGGAATATCCATTTCAAGAACTGGGCTGTCCCGCAAGACGATTTTGCTCCTAGCGCAATTTCCAACCTGACCGCTCTTCAAGGCTCGAACAGCGGGGAGATTCGCCTGAACTGGACGGCGCCCGGACACGATGGCACCACTTCCAATTTCGCCGGTTCCTATGTTATTAAGTACAGTTCCATTGGAATCATCAGCTCCTCAAATTTTGATTCCCCGCCCGCGTCCCTGTTTGCGTCCGCTTTGACAATTTCCACTTCCGGCATCGCTCAAAATGCGGCAGTAGAGAGACTTGTAACGGGGTTGAACCCCGGGGCGCGGTACTGGTTTGCCATTAAGTCCACGGATACCGCGTTGAACGCCTCGGTTTGGAACTCCTCGGCTGACGTCACGTCCGTGAACACGCTCCTCTCCACGACCGCGTTTTCTCTGGCTCCGGAGAATGTCTCTTTCTATGGAGTGGCAGCCGGTTCTGTGAGCGTCCGCTGGGATCTCGTGAGCGGAAGAAGCTATATCCCTGTTCTTTCCACGAGCTCGGACTTTCTAGGCGCGCAGACCAGCTCGGTGACGGCTCCACTCAACCAAAACACCACAAGTTATCCTAACCTTCAGCCCAACGCCGTTTACTACTTCAAAGTCAAGGTTTCCACACAAGGAGATGGAGCGTATAGTTCCTGCATTTCTACATACACACTTCCCAAAAGTCCTGGCACGGTGCGTTACGACGTTTTTACCACTTCCATCAGCGTTTTGTCCTCCGCTAACGGAAATCCCGTGGGAACCACATTTATGATCTCTACAGCGGTAATTATCTCCGATGTTTTCAGTACGTCCGACAGCTCTCAATCTACGGTGCAGGCAGGGGATCACCAATCCACACTTACAATTTCGGGCCTAATTCCAAACACGATCTACTCTTTAAGAATGAAGGCCGTCGGTTTCAATAATCTTTCCAGTTCCATCACAATAATTTCTATCTTCGAGCGCACATTGAGCGCCCCTCCCACCCTAACCAGTTTTCAGATGTTTACCACCAGCGTCAGTGTGGTGTTGGGTAGAAATGGGAATCCCGCGGGAACCCCATTGACAATTTCCACCGGAACAGGCGGAGACTATAATGTTTCCAACTCCTCCGCAGGAATTGTGGCTGGAGACGACACCACTCTTGTGATCTCCAACCTTTCCACCGCCACAGCATATTCTTTCCAGGCAGCCACAAGGGAAGTCCCGATTTTATTCTTTACTAATCCCACAACACAAACAATTACGATCACTGCTTCGACAAGCACAATCGCCGCGGCGCCCACGGTCTCGGGATTCCAGATGTTTTCCACCTCGATTTCCGTGACTTTGGGATCGAATGGGAACCCTGTGGGGACTACGATCGCCATTTCTACAGGGAACGGCGGCAACTATAATGTGGCAAATTCCTCCATTGGAATTGTGAGCGGAGCGAACACAACCTTGGTAATCTCGAACCTCTCCACGGCAACGGCCTACGCGTTTCAGGCGGGAGCTAGGGACAGCACGTCCGGAGCGTCTACTCGCTCCGTTTCTGTGACAGGGTCTACAAGTACCTTGTCGGTAGCGCCGACGGTCACGAGCTTTCAAGTTTTCGCGACCAGCGTGAGCGTGGTTCTGGGATCGAACGGGAACCCTGCGGGGGTGACGATCGCCATTTCTACTGGGACAGGCGGTCATTTCGATGTCTCCAATTCGTCCAT
>JACPSV010000055.1 GCA_016193115.1 Elusimicrobiota bacterium | reverse complement strand
ATAGTTGGGTCCCCAATGACCC
This sequence comes from Elusimicrobiota bacterium, assembly GCA_016193115.1. Taxonomy (GTDB): domain Bacteria; phylum Elusimicrobiota; class Elusimicrobia; order 2-02-FULL-39-32; family 2-02-FULL-39-32; genus JACPSV01. The sequence goes on along the minus strand of JACPSV010000055.1, from coordinate 8,519 downwards.
AACCCAACGACCGCAATTCTAACTTTTTCTGCCATAAACGGTTTCCCCTTTCCGCAAAAACTGGTAGGGCGCGTGATCCTTGACGCGGCAATGAAGATCTGAAACTTTTTTCACCACTCGAGCAGGATTCCCATACGCGAGAGAGTAAGGAGGAATGTCTTTTGTGACAACACTTCCCGCGCCGATGAGAGAGTGTTCCCCAATCACCACATGTGGAAGAAGAGTCACATTGCAACCGATCTGCGCCCCTTTTTTAATTGTTGGCCCCCGCATGCAGTCCACGGCGTCCGGAGAGCCAGGATGAAGGTCATTGGCAACCGTCACGCCCGGAGCCATAAAGACGTCGTCTTCGATCGTCGTGAACTGAGCCACGTAGCAGTTGCAGTGGATCTTGACGTTGTCCCCAATCCTGCAACCGTAATCTATCACCGAGTTGCTCCAAAGACAAAAATGGTTTCCGATCACATTCTCTTCCCGAATGATGGCATGGTGACCTGTTTGCAATCCGTCTCCTATCCGGCTCCCCAAATAGAGAACCGTTCCCGAACGTAAAACGATGTCATTCCCCAAAACCAGTTTCAAATCCTTAACCTTCCGGGAAGGATGCTCTCCAACAATCACGCCGGCCTCAACGATCTTATTTTTGCCGATTTGAACTTGTATCTTCAGGGAGGGCGCGGCAGGAATTTTCATTTTGCGATTCCCAACTTCAGGAAAAGAAGAGGGCGGAGTATGGACCACCAGGACAGGATCGGAACCATCTTGGTGTACCCTTTCCTATTTTCCGGATACCGTTTGGTCACGGGGACTTCCGTCACGGGCAAACCGCAATCAATCGCTTTATAGAAAAGGTAGGGCTCTAACTCATAGTGGTTGAGCCACTCCTGATCAATGCGGATGGAAGGATTGTCCAGAATGCTGAGTCGGAAAGCTCTAAAACCGTTCGTTCCGTCCGTGATGGGATAAGAAAGCAGGGTGTGCAAAAGAATGGAAAAAATTTCCGTCGTCACCCGCCTAAAAAGAGGAATGTTGATGCGTGTTCCGCCCGGCATGTATCGGGATCCCTGAACAAAAACGAAGCGGTCGTGCAAAATCGGGTAGAGGATGCGGTGCATTTCATCGGGATTGTCCTGATCGTCGCCGCCCAAAATGACGGCGATGGAATAACCGTTCTGCTTCGCGTAATGGAGCCCGGCGCGGATCGCGGCTCCCACGCCGGAATTCTTGCCCTGCCTGAGAACCAGAGCTCCTTCTTTTTCGGCCTCTTCTACGGTTCTATCGGTGGAGCCATCGTCCACGACGATCACCCGTTCCACTTGTTTTTCCGCCAAAACTTTGGAAACGACCACACCGATTTTACCTTCTTCATTGTAAGCCGGAATGACCGCTGCAATTTTCTCAGACATGGGATTCCTTGTCCTCAAAAAATCTCAGGATAGAGACCGTGGCGAATAACAAAAATAGAGGTTCAATCGGCAGCCGGAACCTGGGCATGGGCATGAGAAGAGTGTGGAAGAGCGCAAAATACATCATTAAAGAGTAAACGGGAAGAAACTGGGTCCATGCGAATCGTGTGAGCATTATACCATGGAGAAATAGAAGGATCAAACTGAAGTGCGCCAAAAGCAAGATCCAACCTAGAGGAACGGATTTCCGTGAAACCATCTCATGGCCAATGGGCTTGAACCAAAAATAGAAAAACTTCTTTACGGTCAGAGAACAATATCTCCCGGGATTGGCGCGTATGTTCCGGAACGCCTGTTTCCAATAAAAACGTTCCCCTTCCCGAACATCCGATGGAACTTTCAGATTTTTCCATTCTTGGGATTCACCATACTTTTTCTGAGAATCGAGAGGCAAAGTTCCAAACCAGAAGAGTTCTGACCCGCCCGTAATAACAGGGATAAAGACCCCATAAACCTTATAGTTTCTCCACGTCCAAGGAGCGACCATGAGAAACACCATCGCCAGAACGAGAACGGTTTTCCGCAGTCTTTTTTCCCCCTTTTGCAATATCGGGACGATCACAAGAAATGGGAGAAAAAAGAGCATGGTGCCTCTGCAGAGTGTCAAGAAACCTAAGGTCAGACCGGCGGCGGAAGAGACTAAAGTCCCGCCTTGAGGAGCGCGTATCCAAATCCACAAGAACAGAAGGAGAAGAAATGTAAAAAGAGTTTCGCTTTGAAAAATCCCGGAATAGAGAATGAGCGGCGGATAGAAGGCGGAGAGCAAACCAATCCAGAAACCCGCGCTGGGACCAACCAAGGAAGAAGCGATCGCGCCTAGAATCAGGCAGCTCAAACCGCTCAAAAGGACTTGCGCTATTTTCACGCTTAAGAAATTGTTCTCCCCGAACAGAAAATACTGAGCGGCGATAAAAAGAGGGTAGACCGGCGGCCGTTTGGGATCGAGATTTTCTGTCTCGCTCAAAAAACCTTTCCCCTGCAGGAAATGGAGAGCCGTGTTGTTCCATTGCGCGGAATCGTCCTGATCCACGGACCTTTCAGGCAGGAGAATGAGCGCAAAAAAACGCACGGATAAAGCGGCTATCAGTATGGTTAGAAGTTTTTTTTTCATTGGTTGATTTTCTTATATATTCCAAAGAAATCTATGTTCCCGCTATAGATCCACTTGCTTTGGAAAGGCACCGAGAAAAATTTGACGGGCTTCTTCCACTCCTGTACCAGAACATAGTGAGATTGGAGAAGTGTGTGATGGCGCGCGGTCGTCATCACAATCTCAGGCAGAACGTCTTCGCGGACTTTCACTGATACATCGCCTTCGGGAAAATGGACCAGACGATAATTTAGAAACCGGATCGGAGGATACGCGGCCTGGGAAAATTGCGCCCCCACAACTCCAACCGTTGTGCCCTGCGGGATATTCCTGTCTATCCATTCTCCGGCCTGTTCCAGAAGAGACGGCTCCCGATACAACCGGAGATAATAGACGGTCTGCAAAGCGGAAAGTGCGAGGCCGCAAGCCAGGTAACTCATCACAAGAATTTTCCGTGGCCGGGATGGTGTTTCGTACAGGACATAAAACCCGAAACCGGAAAGAATGGCCGCCAGGGGAAACAAGCGGGCGTTCACCCCGGGATGGCGCGTCGTTAATAAGTTGAGCAGGAAAAGAAGAAGAAAACTTAAAGAGCAAACTTTCAAAACCGGTTGTCTGGACCGCATCCCCCACACAATTCCAAGGAGGAGCAGCGGTAGAAGAGACCAGTGGAATTGGTTATTCAGGACATCCACAAGAAATGGAATCCAGTTTAGAATATTGATCTTCCCGTACTCGTCATAACCCTTGGTATATTCCTGCAAGGCCCAAACGGTCTTCTTAAATCCGCCGATGTCCAGAAAGATATAGAAGTTGGTGAGAGAAAAAACGAACGCAAAGACAAACGTAGAAATCCAAAATCGTTTGCCGCGTAACATCCGAAGCACGTTCCATTCGTTTCGCACCAGCTCCACAATTAGAATCGCAATGCCCAGAGAAAGGTTGGTCAGGATAGACCCGGCCGCCAAACCGAGAAAGAGAGGACCGAGGAACAAAAATCTTTTATGTTCGGATTCAAAGGACTTCATCAAATAGAAGAGTCCAACGGAAAAAAGGAACATGCCGTACAGATGCGCTTTGACGGCATGACTTAGATAGACCGCGCCCGGAATCGAAAGAAAAACAGCAGCGATCACAACCGCGACTGTTTTAGGGAGAAACTTCTGTGTCCAGAAACAGAGGAGTGCAAGAGTGAGAAGGCAGGATATCCCGCCAATCGAACGAAGCAGAAGATACATTCTGGCGGTTTCTTCCGGATGGGTAAAATAATATCGGACACCGGGCGTGAGTGAGAACAAACCGCAAATTTTTCCCAGCATCAGAAGAGCGCCGCCCGTATAGTAATAAAAGCCGCCGGAAGCGGCGTAGACGTTGGGATTGAAATCCAGATTCTTGGGATTTAGGTTACTGATCGCGACCATGGGGTACTGGTCGTCGGAGAGCAGAACCCCAACCACATAACCTCGGATACGGTCTAAAACATGTTCTTGAGGCAGAGGCGAGAAAAAAGGGATCGTTTCCTGAACCAGAAAAGTTTTTTTGTAAATTTCCTCCGATTCTGACTGAGACCGTTTGGGATCCAGCATCTTCGAGTAAGAGGTATAGAATTTTTCCCTTAGCTCGATCATGGGTTCGACCCATTTTTCCATTTCTTCCCTGCTGCCAAAGATTTTAAGGTTCTTTTCCCAGGAAGGGGCGCCAAAAGAAAGGTAGGAAAAATGGATATACAAACCGAAACAGAGCAGACCTGCAAGAATAATACACTCCTTGCAGGTTATGCTCTGTCGCAGTTTTTGAAAGGTCTGCGCGATTATTTGGATGGCGTCGGAACCGGTTTCGGCGCTTTATCTTCCGTCTTTCCCTTTTGAGAAATTCCTTCAATATGAATCGCAATCTCCACTTCTTCCCCGATCGCAAGACCTCCGGCCTCCAACACTTTGTTGTAGACGAGTCCAAAATCTTTGCGATTGATCCGTGTGGTGGCTTCAAATCCGGACCTTTGACCGCCCATGGGATCCTGAATCACTCCGCCAATTTCCAAGTCCAAGATCACGGGCTTCTCAACCCCGTGCAGGGTGAGAAGACCGTGCAGCTTAGCCTTCCCGGCAGAGAAGTCAGTCACCTTTGTGCTCTTGAATGTCATTTGGGGAAACTTCTCCACGTCAAAAAAATCCGCTGCCCGGAGGTGCGCGTCCCGCTTCTCGTTGGCGGTATTGATGGAAGACGCCTCAATCGTGGCCTGAACTGTCCAGGATTTGGAATCTTTCTCGTCAAAGTTAAATTCACCGCTGAACTTGTCAAACCTGCCGGAGACCTTGGAGATCATCATGTGCCGGATCTTAAAGCCGACGTCGGAATGGACAGGATCAATCTGGTATTGTTCCGCGCTTAACCGCGAACCCACGGCCAAGAAAACAGCAAACGTGACCCAACAAAATAGCGTTCTTCTCCTCATTTTCTTTTCATCCTCCTTAATTATCAGATTTTTTATTATAAAATAAAGAGCGATGAAGTTCAAATTGAGGACGATGTTCAAACCAGCGGGAGACCAGCCGCAAGCTATCGCGAACCTGATTCAGGGTCTGCACGGAAACGCTCGTCACCAGACGTTACTGGGGGTCACGGGATCCGGCAAAACGTTCACAATGGCCAACGTTATTGCCGCCATGAACCGGCCGACCCTCGTGATCTCGCCTAACAAAATTCTGGCTGCCCAACTTTATTCCGAATTTAAGCAATTTTTTCCTGAGAATGCCGTGGAATATTTTATCTCTTATTACGACTACTACCAGCCGGAAGCTTACGTTCCCCAGTCGGATACCTATATTGAAAAGGACGCGAGCATCAACGACCACATTGATCGCCTGCGATTGAAAGCAACCTCCTCCCTACTGGAACGGAACGACGTAATCATTGTAGCTTCCGTCTCCTGCATCTACGGGTTAGGCTCACCCAAAGATTATAAGGAGCTCTGCGTCAGTCTTGAGAAAGGACGTTCCAAGTCCAGAGAAACAATTTTACAGGAACTGGTTTCGATCCATTATGAAAGAAATGACGTGGATTTCTCCCGGGGTAAATTCAGAGCCCGCGGGGACACGGTGGAAATTTTTCCTGCCTATCTGGAAACGGCCCTGCGCATTGACCTTTTCGGAGACGAAATCGAAAGAATTACCGAGATTCATCCCCTCACCGGCGAAAAAATTAGAGAAAAGGACAAAGTCTATGTCTACCCCGCCCGCCACTTTGTCACCACCCGACCCACCATCGAACTGGCGCTCGGCCAGATCGAGGAGGAGTTGAGAGAAAGGGTGGAATATTTTCGCAAAGAGGAGAAGTTTCTGGAAGCGCAAAGACTCCTGCAACGAACCCGCTACGACATGGAAATGATGAAAGAAACCGGATTCTGTCACGGAATCGAAAATTATTCCAGACATTTGTCCGGCCGGGCGGCTGGGGAACGTCCCGACTGTTTGTTGGACTATTTCCCCAAAGATTTTCTGCTTCTGATTGATGAAAGCCATGTGACGGTTCCCCAAATCGGAGGCATGTACGAAGGGGACCGATCCCGCAAACAGACCCTGGTGGATTTCGGTTTCCGGTTACCCTCTGCTTTGGATAACCGGCCTCTCAAGTTTCCGGAATTCGAGTCCCTCGTGAGCCGCGCGATCTATACCTCGGCGACCCCCGGAAACTATGAGCTGCGCAATAGTCAAGGCAGCGTTGTGGAGCAAGTGATTCGCCCCACGGGATTGGTGGATCCGGAAGTGATCATCCATCCGATTGCAGGGCAGATAGAGCACCTGCTGCGCGAAATCGAAGCGCGCATCCAGCAAAAGGAACGGGTTCTCGTCACCACATTGACCAAACGATTGTCTGAAGATTTGTCCGAATTTTTTTCTCAAAAAAAGATGCGAGTTCAGTATCTTCATTCCGATATTGACGCCTTGAAAAGGGTGGAGATCATCAAGAACTTAAGGAAAGGGAATGTGGATGTGTTGGTTGGGATCAACCTTCTGAGAGAAGGGCTCGATCTCCCGGAAGTCAGCCTGGTCGCGATACTAGACGCGGACAAGGAAGGGTTTCTCCGCTCCGAAACCACCCTGATCCAAATTTGCGGGCGCGCGGCGCGTAACGTGAAGGGTAAAGTCATTTTCTATGCGGACACAATCACGGGATCCATGAGACGAGCGCTCTCAGAGATGAGCAGGAGGCGCCAAAAACAAGTAGAATATAATCAGAAGCACGGAATCACTCCCAAAACCATCGTGAAAGCGGTGCAGGAACTGGAAGAGTTCCAACATAAAGCGAAGACGGAGGGCATGTCCCTTCTGCGAGAACAGACGGCGCGCCTCTTGACGAGTGAAAAACTGCCGGACATGATTCTGGAAATAGAAAGTCAGATGAAACAGTCCGCGGAAAATCTGGACTTCGAAACGGCCGCAGTTCTGAGAGACCAACTCTATGAACTGAGAGAAATGGCTGCTCAGGGGAAAACAGGAAGGCAGAAATGAGGAAAGGCGTTCCAACCTTAGTCCGTCAAATCATTCGCAAAGCCCTGGAGGAAGACCGGGCCTCTAAAGACGTCACAAGCCAAGCTCTTCTCGACCCTAAACTTAAAGTCCGAGCCGTCATCGTCGCTAAAGAAGCGGGAGTACTCTGCGGAACCGGGTGCGCGCAACTTGTTTTCCGCGCTCTCGACCCCAAATCCCAATGGATCCCACATCTGAAAGACGGTGAACGTGTCACTGCCGGCGAAAAAGTGTTGAGCATAACGGGAAACGCTCGCAAAATTTTAGCCGGAGAAAGGGTCGCTCTCAATTTCTTGCAGCATTTGTCCGGCATCGCGACTCTGACGTCACGGTTCGTAACCGCCGTGCGCGGAACAAAGGCAAAGATTTATGATACCCGCAAAACAGTCCCTGGTCTCCGTTTCTTACAAAAGTATGCGGTCCGTTGCGGCGGCGGAACCAACCACCGCATGGATCTCGCGCAAGCGGTCTGGAATTAAAGACAATCTCCCAAAAGGAACGATTCTCATTCTGGAAGCGGAAAATCTGAGTCAAGTTCAAGAAGCCCTCCAATCACGCGCAGAGGTTATTTTGCTGGACAACATGCCGCTCCCACAACTAAAGAGAGCGATTCGTCTTATCCGTTCCTCCGCAGTTCCCCCTATCCCCCAGGTAGAGGTCTCAGGCGGAGTTTCCCTCCGCAATGTTCGCGCGATTGCCAAACTTGGCATGGAGAGAATATCTGTCGGCGCGCTCACCCATTCCGCTCCCGCGCTGGACATCAGTTTAGAAATTGAAAAGATTGGATAAAATGACAGACCGGATATCGAAAGAGAAAATAGCCGCGCATCTGAAAACAAAAGAGTTTGGGCAGGAAATTCACTTCTACGATCGGATTGATTCCACGCAAGATGCGGCGAAATCCTTAGCCGAGAGAGGGGTTCAAGAAGGCGCTCTGGTCATCGCCGAACAGCAGATTCAAGGGCGCGGCCGAATGGGGCGGCATTGGTCTTCCGGAAAGGGTGGATTGTGGTTTTCCCTCTTATTACGCCCAAAAATTCCTCCAACTCGGATCCCGATACTGTCACGGATCGCTTCCCAAAGCGTCTCTGACGCTCTCAGAACTCATTTAGGAATTCACTGTAAAATTAAGAAGCCCAACGATGTGGTTGTCCACGGAGAAGGTAATATCTACCAAAAAGTGAGCGGTATTTTGATAGAAACTTCGATCCAATCGAACCAGCTCATTTGGGTGATTCTGGGTTGCGGAATTAACGTCTATAACCGAATACCATCCAATCTCAAACGTCAGGCAATCCGGTTAAGGGACATCGTGGATCTCCCTCTCGACCGGAACAGGATCCTTGCGGAAGTCCTGTTTCAATTGGAAAAAAATTATAGGAGACTGTTGAAAAACAACAAGCCGGCCGTCGTTCCCAACCCTCCCTCCGTCAT
>JACPSV010000054.1 GCA_016193115.1 Elusimicrobiota bacterium | reverse complement strand
CCGAGAGAACTTTGTGTGTGGACTGGACACAAAGATCCGCGCCTGCCTCTACGGCGGAAATCGGCAGATCTTCGTGAAACTTCAGGTGCGGTCCGTGCGCTTCGTCCACCAAAAGCAATTTGCCGTGACGATGAACGATCTCGGAGATTTTGACCAGATCCGCTGTCACACCGTTATAGGTGGGGCTGGTGATAAAGACCGCTTTCGCTTCCGGGAACTGGTTCAACGTGGCTTCCACTTGTTCCGGAGTGGGGTCAAACAGGATGTCCAGGTTCTGGTCCACTTTGGGCTGAATCCAGATAGGCCAGACGCCGGCCAGAATAATGCCGGCCAGAATTGATTTGTGGGCGTTTCGGGAAACGATGATCGAGTCGCCGGGGTTGCAGGCGGAAACGAGCATCGCCTGGTTTCCAACGGTAGATCCGTTCACAAGGAAAAAGGAGTTGCGCACTCCGTACGCTTCCGCCATCAGACTTTGCGCTTTTCGTATGGAACTAACAGGATCGTGCAGGGAATCCACTTCGGGGAACACGGTCACGTCAAAGTAGTAGGCGGACTTGCCTGTAAACTCTTTCAACTTTTTGTCCAGTCCTTTTCCGTTTTTGTGGCCAGGGGTATGGAACGAGATCACTTTCCTCTTAGCGCGGGAAAGAAGGGTTTCAAATATAGGGGTTTGCGCCTGACGGTTCATATCCTTACCTAAAAAAGTAAACGGGATTTTTAAGACTGATAATTCCTTTCTCTTTGTCCAGAGCGGTTCTGAGATGTTTAGGAATTCGGAAAAGCCCTTCGTGGGTCATGCCATCGTAGAATTTTAGGGGTTTAGAGACCCTTTTTTGTAATCTTGAATCCACTTCTTTTGCGGAAAGATTCATGGGATCCGATTCTTTCGACGGAGCGCAAAGCAAAAAAGACCAGGGCACATCGAAAGAAGGCACATGCGCGGAATAAGAGCGCACTAAAGGAAACACCTCTTTTAAGGTGCGGTAAAGTTTCAAGTGCAGATCAATCTGATGCAGACTGCCGGACCCGGCCTGCAAAACAAAGAGACCGTTTGTATTGAGACGGTTTTTGAGCGCGCGGTAAAATTCAATTGTATAGAGCGGGTAAGCGGGTCCGCCTTCCATCGGAGAAGGCAAATCCGAGAGTATGACGTCAAATTTTTCCGCGCTATCTTCCATATATTTTTTGGCGTCGCCGATGACGATGTCGGCACGCGGATCATCAAAGGCGCCTTCATGCCAGAATCGAAAATGTCTTTTACAGAATTCCACGACTTCCCCGTCAATGTCCACCATGGAAACTTTTTTGATGGTTTTGTGTTTGAGAACTTCTTTTAAGGTCGCTCCCTCCCCTCCGCCAAGGATCACAATGCGTTCCGGACGGGCATGGGTGGTCAAGGAAGGGTGCACGAGCGATTCATGATAGACATATTCGTCCGTCTGGGCGGACTGCATTTCCCCGTCCAAGATCAGGCATTGTCCAAACGAAGAGGTTTCCGCCACGACCGCCTCCTGAAATTTTGTTTTCTTTTTGATCAGCACTCTATTGATCCTGTGGCTATGCGATTCGTGCGGCGTAATCCATTCCTTGAACCACAAATTCTTGCGATTAGAACTCCCTGTCCTCATCCCGATTCTTAAACCGTGATGAAAGAGCGGCTTTTCAATCGCGATTTTGTGTTCAAAACGCCGCGTTTCATCTCCATGGACGTGGCGTGTTTCGCCTTCAGTTCCTTCAGCATGTACTGATAGGCGCTCCAGGGATCTACGGACTTGCCGCAGGTATAGATATCCACGGAGGCAAAACCGTGTTCCGGCCAGGTGTGAATCGTCAAATGCGATTCTTCGATCACGACAACACCGGAAATTCCGTGAGGGTTGAATGAATGGAATACGACGTCCACGATATGGGCTTTGGCCTTTTTTGCCGCGCCCACCAAAATATCTTCAATGCGGCCGACATCCATTAAAACTTTTGGATCACAGTTGTAATACTCCACTAAAAGATGTCGTCCTAACGATTTCATTGAACTACTCATTATAGATTTTTCTAAAGTTCTGTCAAGTCAGTTCAATGGGTTGAACCTAAAGCTGCAAATATGATACCTTGCTCCTGCCGTCATGAACAGATTTTTTGTGGTTTTTTCAGAAGTAATTTGGGAACGATTTTGCGGATGGAAGCGGAATCTTGCGGTCATTTTCCTCATCTATATTTCTCTCGCCTCTAGCATTGCGTTGGTGCAGAGACCCAACGATGAGGAAATGCTGCACGCGGACATTGGATATACCGTTCTCAAGGAAGGGCGGGTTGCCTGTCCCATTTGGGATTGGGCGGGATTGGAACGGTGGAAACGATATGACGAGCGTTTTTATTCCATGCCGCCGGGCGCTTTTTATCTTTTGGCAGGTTGGTTCAAGGTTTGGGGATTTGGCCTTTTTCAGCTCCGTTTTTTCAGCGTCTTCTGGGGAGTCGTCGCACTTTGGTTCTGGATCCGTTTGTTAGGAAAACTGGGAGTTACTGATAGAAGAACTTTGGCGATTGCAGGTCTTTTGATTGGCACGGATTTCATATTCGTGCGTTTTTCTGCAGGCAGACCCTACGATATCTTAATCACGGCGCTGAATGCCGCCGCTTTGTATCTCTATCTTTGTTGGAGGGAGAAATCTCTCCACCGGGCGCTCTTTTTTTCCCAGTGCATTGCGGTTGCCGCCTGCATCGTGCATCCCAATGGTCTGCTAATCGTTTTAGAACTTCTCTTTTTGACCCTCGTCATGGATTTGAAAAACTTGCGATGGGAACATCTTTTTTCAGGATCCTTGCCTTATCTTGCGGGCGGCATGGCCATGCTCTGGCACATTTTTCAGGATTTCGATCTCTTTGTAACCCAGTTTTTTGCCAATGTGGAATATTCCGGACACACGGGTCTCCGGAACAAAATTTGGGGAACGATTCGCAGCGAGTTTCTGCTAGCTTACGGCTTTACAACGGACGTGCCGGCGGTTGGTAAATTACTGGTCGCAATTCTTTTTCTTTATGCCAGTTCAGTCATCGTTCTATTTTTACGGCGATGGAAAGAGTTCCCGGCAAAGATAATTCTTTGTTTGATTGGAATACATCTTCTATTTTTAACTTTTGTTTTGACGCACAAGTGGCCACACTACGTGACGCTCATCATCCCGCTCCTGGGTTATTCAGCAGCCATGGCGGCAAGTCACTTCTTGGATGCTTTTCCAAACAGAAAGTGGATTATTTTTTCTCTACTTTCGATGATGATCCTCCTATCTTTAGGCGCGACAGGATATCGTTTAAGGAGAAACGATTACTGGAAGAAGTATCGGCCAGACATAGAGGCGGCGCGCAGGATTATCCCGGAAGATGGAAAAATATTTGCCAATGCGGAGGTCGCGTTCGGATTGGGTTTGAACCGCGTTCTGCACGATAGCACGTTGGGATACTTCAATCATCAGAAACGGCCTTATCTTTTGGTGGACGATTTATATGAAACTTTATGGAAGTGGTACAGCACAGACCGGCCGTATGTGTATGCGCATGTGGCGGAAGCGCTGAAAAATTATAAACTCGTCTATCAGGGAAACTTCTATAAGATTTATCAGCAGAAGAGTTGAGTTTATCAACAAGCTCGATCTAAGCGTTTCTCAAAGCGACCAGCGCAGACCTGATCCTGTCTTGAATAGCGCCCATTTTCTGTTTGAATCGTTTCACTTCGTCGACGGAATCAAATTCAAATAGGTCCACGATTGAGTCCAATATCCATCGTCCAAAGTTATCCGTGAAAATCTGAACGTTCCCTGCGGTCATGCGCCTCTTTTGAAGTTCCCCAACTACCCAGCGGGTCGAGTATGTGGATTGGGGACTTTCCAGAAACTCAACCCTCTTACCTTTTAGAGCGTTTTCTCCCAAAATTTCAAAAACTTTCTTTCTGATCTCCAATTCCGATTGATTTGCGATAAAAGCGATCTGCTTATCCATGTCAACGATGCGCCGGACCGATTCGTTCAGAAGCGTGTTCTCTGATCTGGTTTTTTGAAAGAGGCGGGTGAGGTCTATGACTTTTCTTCCGGGAGGCAACCGATCGATCCTTTCTGAGGTAGAAAAAAATCTTAGACCGGCCAGCAACTTCGATTGAATCCCGGCATATTTTTTGATCCATTCTGTAATCCATGCAGGAACGATGGGTCTTGTTGCGGAGGCGCGCAAGGCAAAGACAGAGGAGGCGGCGGCTGGGATTTGTGGAGTTGAAGCCGGGATACCTTCCGTTGCGTTGCGCATCTTTTGAACAATGGAGATGACCATGACAAGCGCGTAGCTTGCGGTGGATTCCTCGCCTTCCACAAGGATAAAGAGCGGAGGCAAATCTTCACTGTCATTCAGTCCCGATTCATCCGGTTTCGTGGAGGAGAAAGGAATGTTCAGTGTCCCCGCGGTCATTCGATTATTAAAGTTCTTATCGTAAACGTCCATTTGATACAGTAACTCTGCCGGGTCCTTTAAGATTTTTTCACCGATCTCTTTATCTTCCCCCTGATAAATGTAAATCTGATATTCTTTTTCTCCCATCCTTAACTTCACACAAAATAGATCCCCTTTTGGTCTTTTTTCCAGAATCTCGACTTTCGTTTCACTCTCTCTGTAGAAGACCCTCAGTTGGTCTAGGAAATCCCGGATTTTTGATTCATCTTTTTGCAGCTTGGCCAGACTAAGAGCGGCGCCAATTGTGTGACAGGAACCGTTGGCGCTGTTTCCTCTGGGAGAATCTTCGTTAAATAGGGCTGGCTCTGAAGCTAGGTTCACTTTTTCCGGCATAAACATCTTTTCCAAGGGCAGCATGTCTCGCTTAAAGCTGTGGAGAGGGTGCGGCCGCGCCTGGACATCGGCCATATCCACTTTAGGCCGGATCGTAATATAGGAGATTCCTTTCTCTTTAAGTTTTTCTTCCACACCTTTGCTATGGTATCCGCCTGCTACCAGGACGCCAAGTTTGACGTTTTTCTCTTTCATCCGATTCCTGAGCTTATCTACGAATATCTGGTTTCGTTGGAGGGATAACTCATTGAATTTTCTGATATTGGAGAGGGCTAGTGTGAGGGCGGTCGTATTTCCACCCAACATTTCTACCCTTTCCCCAATATTCCTAATTTTTTCTTCTCTCTTTCCGTACTCTTCCCATTCCTCCGGGTTTAATCTAAAATCTAAAGCTTTCTCCAGTAACTTGTAATCTTTGTCTATCTGAATTAAGTATTGTGTCCCCTTAATTCTCCAGGCCTCATTTTCCAATGATTTAAGTTCCTTAAACAGTTTTTCGCGGTCTATTCCTTCTACCAAAGTGACGTAACCAATGTATCTGTCCATCTCCGGAGTAAGCGCAATCCTCGACTTCCTGCTCCGATCCTTCAATCCCTCATAGAACTCACCGTACCCGATCCTTCCTAACCGGTAGGCGAGGCTCTCTTCCAATAGTTCTATGAGTTCTCCCCTCTTGAGCTTCCGTGAAAGAGTCTCTAACAGTTTCTTCTGATCAGACTCCACTTGTTTGAAATCGAGAGATTTTTCCAGTTGAAAGGCTTTGAGGTATTTCTGAATGTTTTCGTCATTCCCGCGAAAGCGGGAATCCAGAACAAATTTT
>JACPSV010000053.1 GCA_016193115.1 Elusimicrobiota bacterium | reverse complement strand
TATTCACGCGCATCGGTTCCGGAGACCGTCTGGCGCAAGGGGAATCCACATTCATGGTGGAGATGCGGGAGACCTCCAAAATTTTGAAAAGCGCAACCGCCAAAAGTTTGATTATTTTAGACGAGGTTGGGCGGGGCACGTCCACATACGACGGTCTCTCAATTGCGTGGTCTGTGATCGAGTATCTCGCCGGAAAAAGTTCTAAAGTTCTCTTCGCAACCCACTACTTTGAGCTCACGCATCTCGCCGCCCAATTTGAAAAGATAAAGAATTATCATGTGGAAGCAAAAGAATGGCAGGAGACTGTTCTTTTTCTGCACAAAATTGAGCCCGGACCCGCGGACCGGTCCTACGGCATCCATGTGGCCCAGTTGGCCGGACTGCCTTCATCCGTGATCCAGAGAGCAAAAAAAATACTACAAAGACTGGAACAGGAGCACTCTTCTGTGTTAGAATCAAGGGGACAGGTTCAGCCGGAACTGTTCTAGGGCCGGCGTACGAGGCAAAAAAAGAATGATTGAAGATCGCAGAAAAGACATACGATTCCCTGTGATGCGCAATGTGGGAGAACCCGTTGAGCTTCGATTCAATCACAATCACAAAAATGTGACCCTCCCGGGGTTTATTCTCAACCTCTCTGCGGGCGGCATGAAGATTGTGACGTTGGGACACCAGGTGGATGAACTTCATGAAGGCAGCCACTTTGTCATTGACCTCAAACTGCCAAACCTGGTCAGCCACAATGTAGAGGGAAAGATCGTTCGCATCAAGAAAGGTGAGAAGGCCAAACTGCACCATTCCAACGAAGAATGGTTCTTGGGGCTTCTCTTCACCAAGATCAAACCTTCCGACGCACACACGATCAACCGCATGGCGGAAGATTGGAGCGTCTGTGAAACGAAACTCCAAATGGGCCTTCCGGACGTCTGTTTCCGTGAGTGCGCCTACTGGAAACTCTGTGAAAAGAGCGTGAGACTCCCGGAAAAGAATGGCCACTAGGGTCCGCCTCCTAGAGGACCACCTCGTTCAACAGATCGCAGCAGGAGAAGTCGTAGAAAGACCCGCCAGCGTCGTCAAAGAGATTCTGGAAAATGCTCTGGACGCTTCCAGCCGCGCTGTCAGTCTGGAAATTGTCGGCAGCGGCAAAGAAGCGATCCGAATCTCGGATGACGGGTGCGGTATCCATTCCGAAGACGTCCTTCTGGCCATCCAAAGACATTCCACTTCCAAAATCACGTCCTTTGAAGACCTGCAAACGCTGACCAGCTTTGGGTTTCGCGGCGAAGCTCTGCCCAGCATTGCCGCCGTCTCCAAACTGGAACTGACCACGCGCTCCGAATCCGAACCGTACGGAACCTCCATCCAAGTGCACGGCGGGAACGTGGTCAGCCAAAAACAGTGCGGCCGTTCTCAGGGCACGACGATTGAAGTGCGGGACCTTTTTTTCAACACGCCGGCGCGACTTAAATTTTTGAAGTCTGACGGAACCGAACGCAGCCGCATCCTGCGCGCATGGGAGGAAACTTTGATGGCCCATCCTTCCGTTTCCTTTTCCTTCAAAAGCGAATCTAAAACCATTTCTTACCCAAACCGCAAAAATTGCTTGGATCGGGTGCGGGACGTCTGGGGAGAACAGTGTTCGGAAGAAAATCTTGTCCCTCTTTCTTTCCGGCATCCTTCTCTTTCGATTACAGGCTGGATTTCAAAACCTTCCTTTCATCAATCGGCCAAATCGTATCAGCTGATCTACATCAACAAACGACCGATCCTTTCCCGATCGTTGACCCACGCTCTCTACGAATCTTACAGAGACTGTTTGCCCGTAGGCCGCCACCCTGCGGCGGTTCTGTTCTTGGACGTCAACCCTTCGGAAGTAGACTTCAATGTTCATCCCTCCAAAAGGGAAGTCCGGTTCCGTAACGAGTCCCAGATATACGACGCCTTGATACGGGAGATCCGGTCCAAGAGAACCTCGGAATCTTCAGCGCCCAAAGTTTTTGTGGACGCCCCTATCTTAACTCAAGATCATCTCAGGCAAAACTTTGATTCTCCTGTCATGCCGGACTCCACGGTATTTTCTTCTTCTTTCCCGCGATCCGCCTTCATCTCCGAAAAAACCTTGCGATCCGAAACTCTGGTGCGCCAACCCGTTAAGATTCTCTCCCAGTTTCATTCTCTCTATATTCTTGCGGAGGAAGAAGGCAACCTTTTGATCGTGGATCAGCACGCCGCGGCGGAGAGAGTTTTGTATGAACAATTCAAACAGAATATTCAGAACAACCGGGAGCTTCCAACCCAAAAACTTTTGATCCCCATGATTTGGAACGTTTCCCTCGCTCAAGCGGAACTCCTCCAAAACCATCGTCCCGCGTTCCTGAAACTGGGATTTCAAATAGAGCCGTTTGGGGAAACCACATTTCGCGTTCTGGAATCTCCGGCCGCAGTTCCAGAAACAGAGATCAAAAATGTCTTAGAAGAAATTCTGTCCAGTCTGGAAAACCAAAATCAGCCGACCCTGGCAATCGAAGAAAAAATCATGCATGCCGCCTGCCGGGCCGCGATTAAGGCCAACGATCAACTGACCCACCAGGAGCTGGGCCAACTGTTGGAAGAATTGAAATCCTGCCAAAACCCGCACACCTGCCCTCACGGCAGACCCACCACTCTCACGATCTCCCGTCAGGAACTGGACAAGAAGTTCGGCCGGGTTTGAACCTATGTTTAAAGTGCATCTAATACCGCCCGCTCATGGTGAGCCTGTCGAACCATGAGCGCCCGCGCTCACCCTTCGACGAGCTCATGGTTCGACGAGCTCATGGTTCGACAAGCTCATGGTTCGACAAGCTCACCATGAGCGGATGGGTGACTTTCCGTCGTACTTTAACCGGACAGTAGTGATATTTTGAATTCAAATCATAACGTTGTCGTCATCGTAGGGCCTACGGCTTCCGGAAAAAGCGCCGTCGCTTTAGAGTTGGCCAAAAAAACGGGCGGGGAGATTGTGAACGCGGACTCCCGCCAGATCTATAAACACATCGCGTTCGGAACTTCCAAGCCGACTCCGGAAGAAATGGCTTCGGCGCCGCACCATCTCTACGATTTTCTGGAACCCAACGTCCCCTATAGCGCCGGCGACTACGCCCGGGACGCAGGCGCCGCGATCTCGGGAATTTTGGAAAGACGGAGAACACCGATTGTAGTGGGCGGAACAGGTCTCTACATCCAATCTCTCTTCGATGGATTGGCCGTTCTGCCCAAACGGGACGAATCTCTAAGACTATTATTGCAATCTCTTCTCAAAGAAAAAGGCGCTCTGGCCTTGCATGAAGAATTAAAAAAAGTGGATCCCGTCTCCGCGGAGAAGATCCCTTACCAAAACAGCCAGAGAACTCTGCGCGCTCTGGAAGTCTATCGCCTGACGGGAAAACCGATCTCGGAGTTTCACAAGAACCCCCGTCAGACGGTCTCCTCTTTTCATCCCGTCTACTTTGGTCTGCTTTGGGCAAAAAGCGATCTGCAAGACCGCATTCGGGAGAGAACCCGTCATCTACTGCCCTTGATCCTCTCTGAAAGCGAATGGCTGCTCCGTCATGGGGTGGATCTGACCGCTCCAGCTTTCCAGAGTTTAGGTTACCGCAGCGCCGCGCAACGGATTCAAGGAAAGATCAGTCCGGACGAATATTCTCTTGCGGTTTACCGGGACACCGTGCTCTACGCTAAAAGGCAAATGACTTGGTTTAAGCGGGATCCGCGCATCCGATGGATCGCCGTTGAGCCGCCTTTCCGTCCTGAACGTATCCTGGAAAAAATGGTATAATCCCGAAAAATCCGACGATGAACACATAACGAATGGAAAAAGTTTTTCTGGTTGGAATTCACCTCAAAAAAGGCGGGGGAAAACTGAGAGAATCGTTGGACTCTTTAGAAGAATTAGGCCGTTTGACAGAAACGGCCGGCGGCTCAGTGGTTGGGCAGACCCTTCAATCTCTCAATTCCATTCATCCCTCCACTTTGATTGGAATGGGTAAAGTAAAAGAAATCCAATCCCGGGCCTCGCAAAAAGAGTTCAATACCGTTATCTTAGATGAGGAGCTAAAACCTGCGCAGATTAAGAACCTTTCCGACCTGATTCCCGCAAAAATTCTGGACAGGACTCGACTGATCCTGGACATATTCGCCAAACGAGCCCGAACCCGGGAAGGTATTATGCAAGTCGAGCTGGCTCAACTTTCCTATCTCTTGCCGCGCATCACGGAACGGTATGGCCGTTTCGAGCAGCAGGTCGGAGGTATCGGCACCCGCGGTCCCGGTGAAAGAAAGTTGGAAGTGGAACAAAGACACATCCGCGACAAAATGGCCTCTTTAAGAAAAGACCTGGAGACGATTAAACTGCACAGGGAAGTGGCCCGGGAAAGAAGAAAGAATGTTCCTTTACCTACGGTTGCCATCATCGGGTACACCAACGCGGGCAAATCCACGTTACTCAACCAACTGGTCGCTCTGAACGGGGAACTGAAAGATCCCATCTACGCGGACAACAAACTCTTTGCCACTCTCGATCCCACGACCCGTCGGATTCGCCTGCCCAGCGGTCGATGGGCGCTCTTTACCGATACGGTCGGTTTCGTTAAAAAGTTGCCTCACCACCTGATCGCCGCTTTTCGATCCACACTGGAAGAGACTTTGGACGCCGATCTTCTGATTCATTTGGTGGACGCCAGCGACCGCAACCAAAAAGAGCATTGCCGCATCGTCCTGGAAATTCTGCGCGCGCTTCGGCCCGACGATTCAAACCTGGAGGGAAAGACAATAACAGTCCACAACAAAATAGACCTGGTTGCCGGAAATGTTTTGAGCTCATCCCGGAGAAAAATGCGCTCCCCGGATTTTGAGGGAGAAATTGAGGAGAGTGTACCCATCAGCGCTACGCAAGGGAACGGCCTCAACCAGCTTCTGCGCCTCGTCGAGGAAAAACTTTCCGAACGGATGCTGGAAACGGAACTCACTATTCCCTTCAAAAAGATGAGCATCCTGCCTTCCCTCTACCGGTTGGGACAAGTGGAAACCGTTGCGCACCGGCGCAACGGCATCCGCCTGCACTTAAAACTAGAAAAGGCGCACTACGAAAAACTGCAAAGACTGATCCATGAGGGGACATTAAAATGACTTTAGCGAATAGAATCACAATTTTAAGAATCGCTCTGATTCCAATTTTTGTCATCCTGTACCTTCAAAAAAACAAATTTCCCAATCTCGAGAACTGGACACTGGCGGTGTTCTCATTTGCCATTTTGACGGATCTTTTAGACGGTCTGGCGGCCAGACTCAAAAAACAAAAGACCCAACTGGGAAGTTTTCTGGATCCGCTGGCGGACAAACTTCTCCTCACCGCGACTTTTATTCTTTTAGCCTACTCCGGCCAGATTGATCTTTGGGTTTTTGTCACCATATTTTCCCGCGATCTCCTGATCATCCTGGGTTGGAGCATCCTCTACATTTTGACTTCCTCTTCCGTCATCGAGCCCCGCATGATGGGAAAACTCTCGACCTGTTTGCAGATGATTTCCGCTATCGCTCTTCTCTTTCCGGTTCCTTCCGAAATCGCTCATTGGATTGTGAGAGGAATGATCACGGTCACCGTGATCTCGGCGATAGACTATATCTGGGTCGGCAGCCGCAGGCTCGATTTGATCCCCAAGTGATTTTCTCTTTGGTCCTTCTCTTTCTTTTCAGCTACTTTCTGGGCTCGATCCCAACCGCTTACCTGATGGGAAAATATCTGAAAGGAATTGATATCCGTCAGTTTGGATCCGGAAATCCGGGAGCTACAAACGTGTTTAGGACTGTGGGGAAAACAGCCGGAATTGTGACGCTCTTGATAGATATTTTGAAAGGTTTTGCGCCGGTTTTCGCTTCTTTGCGGATCCTGCCGGGAAGATACGATCTGGCTGCGGGAATAGGACTGGCCGCGATTGCCGGCCACAACTGGACATTGTTCTTGAATTTCCATGGGGGAAAAGGAGTCGCTACATCCGCCGGAGTGTTTCTGGCTCTGGTCCCAATCCCTACTCTCCTGGCATTAGGTTTTTTTGCCGTGGGTCTCATGATCACGCAACACGTTTCCGTCGGCTCGATGATGGGCGCCTTAAGTCTTCCCCTGACCACATGGATATTCACTTCTTCCAAACTTCTGACCTCATTATCCATATTCTGCGCTTTGCTGATACTCTATTTGCACAAGAAAAACATCCACCGCCTGATCCGCGGCGAGGAACAAAAGATCTCGTTTAAGGAGTAATCAATGAATGCGAACTCTAAAATTGTCGTTCTGGGGGGAGGGTCTTGGGGAGCCACGATCGCTTCTCATTTGGCTCAGAAGGGATTTTCTGTCACGATCTGGGAATTTTTGCAAAGTCAGGTGGATCAAATGGTTCGCACCCGGTCGCTTTCTTTTTTACCACAACTTAAAATTCCCGGTTCCGTGCAAATTACGTCCGACATGGCGAAAGCGTTAGACGGCGCGACCACCGTTTTTTCCGTCATTCCTTCCCAGTTTGTGCGCGCCACATGGAAAAAAGTAAACGCGTTTTCACCCGCCCTTCAGTGGGCAGTCAGCCTTTCTAAGGGGATAGACGTAGAAAGTCTTAAAAGGATGTCGGAAGTAATAGAGGAAGAGTGTCCGAAAATAAAAGGAAAAGTGATTGCGGTTTCCGGACCCAGCCACGCGGAGGAGGTGGCGATCGGTATCCCGACGGCTGTCGTAGCTGCCTGCTCTAACAAAAGTCTTGCGGAGGAAGTTCAAGAGACTTTGGCCACCCCCGCTTTCCGGGTCTACACCCATTCCGACCCGATTGGGGTAGAGATCTCCGGCTCCTTAAAAAACATATTTGCCATCGCTTGCGGCGCCTGTGACGGACTGCAGTTGGGAGACAACACAAAATCAGCGTTGATTACCCGCGGACTCAACGAAATGGCCAAACTGGGAGTGCGGATGGGCGCGAAACAGGTCACATTCTTTGGGTTGGCGGGAATGGGAGACCTTGTGGTCACCTGCCTTTCCCAACATTCTCGAAACCGCCTTTTAGGAGAGAAAATTGGGCAGGGAAAAAGCGTGCCCGCGGCCTTGAAGGAGATGACGATGGTGACAGAAGGGTACCCAACCGCAAAGTCGGCGTACCAACTGACGCAAAAATATGGGTGCGATTGCCCTATCATCACGGAAATTTACCAGGTGTTGTATGAAGGTAAAGCGATTCGGGAATCTGTCCAGGATCTCCTCTCCCGACCCGTGCATGAAGAATCCGAATCTGAAGAGTGGCTAAATGGTTTTTCTCCTACAACATCTAAGGTAAAACCATTTCCTCGCTGATGCTCGGTCAAGGATGAACAAAACAGATTTGGTTCGACAACTGACCCAGGTTTTAGGCCAAAGGCAAGAGGCTGAGAAAGCGGTCAACAGAATTTTGAAAACAATACGGGAATCCGTCCAGAGCGGCGAGAAAGTGGTTTTAAGCGGCATTGGCAGCCTGTATCCACGCATCCGGAAAGCACAGAGGAGACACAATCCCAAAACCATGGAACCCGTATCTGTCCCGCCCAAACGGGTGATCAAGTTCATCCCCTCCAAAGACCTCTTCAAACTTTCATAATCGGTTAAATTGACTTTGGCTTCGGGTTTTGGTTCAATATCCCGACGATGGAGCTTGCGGACAAGGAATATTTCTCCATTGGAGAAACGTGCCAGATCACAAAGGTCAAACCTTATGTTCTGCGTTACTGGGAAACAGAGTTCAACGTTCTCCGACCCAGCCGCAGGGAATCCGGCCACAGGAAATATAGCCGCAAAGACATTGAGAACATACTCAAGGTCAAAGACCTGCTCCACATCCAAGGGTTCACGATCCTGGGAGCCAAAAAGCATCTTGTTCAGGAAAACAGAAGGGTTCAGGAAGATTTGAAAATGGATCTGCAGGGAAACAGCGCGGCGGTAGAGGCCTTGAAAGAGACCCAAGAAACTCTGCAAGAGATCCTAAAAATTCTGAAGTGAAAACAGGCGGGGTGTAGTATAATGGCAGTACGCGCCCTTGGGGTGGGTGTAGCCCGAGTTCGATTCTCGGCACCCCGAATTGTATGAGTTTAGCTGCTCCCACCCGAACGCTAGAGGGCTTGCCGGAATTGCGCCAACAGATTGCGTTTCTGTATGCCTCTCCCAACAGCGGCCACAAAATTTGCGCGGGAGCGGTGAGAAAGGTTTTTGACTCCTGTTATCCCTCCACACTCCACACGGTCGAGCTGGACACGATCACCTATCTCTACCCTATTCTGGGGTCTCTGGTAGCTAAAACTTATCTGGAGATACTGCGCTATACACCGCAACTGTGGGATTTTCTGTATGATAACCCGGAAGTGGAAGAGTTGACACGGGAGATCCGGCAACTTTTTAACATTTTTAACGCCCAGAAACTGAAATTTCTGATCGAGCAGTACCAGCCCACCGCTTTTGTCTGTACCCACGCGGTTCCCTGCGGAGTGATCGCGGAATATAAGCGGCGGGGAGAAACCAAAATGCCTTTGGTCGGCATTTTAACGGATTACGCTGTTCACTCCTATTGGATCTATCCGGAAGTGGATCTCTATATCGTCGCCAATCAAAGTTCGGAAGAGACGCTTCTGCGTAAAGGTATCCGCAAAGAAAAAATAAAGATTTGCGGTATTCCCATTGACCCGGCCTTTGGCAATAAATTAACCAAGGAGAAAGCTAGAAAGAAGTTGGGTCTGGACCCCATGAAGAAGACTCTTCTTTTGATGGGAGGAACCCACGGCTGGGGCCCTCTGCAAGACACGCTGGATGAAATTTTGTCCCTGCGCCTTCCTATCCAGATACTGATTGTCACTGGCCTCAATAAAGAGCTTAAATCCAATCTTCAAAGAAAACAAAAATCGCGCAGCGTGCAAATTTACGGTTACACGCGGACGATCCCTCTTCTCATGGACGCCTCCGACATACTGGTCACGAAACCGGGAGGGATCACCACCTCGGAATCTTTGGCGAAAGGGTTACCGATGGTCTTGGTGAACCCCATTCCCGGACAGGAAGAAAGGAACGCGGAACATCTGGTCAAAAACGGAGCGGCTGTGAAAACCAAAAACATGGACCACTTCAAAGACACTCTCAAACAACTGCTCGCGGATTCCGACAAATTGGAGACTCTGGCGGAGAAATGCCAGAAGATTGCAACTCCCACCGCGGCGTGGGACAGCGTTCACGCGATTGCGCGACTTCTGAGCGAGTCACAGGACGGTCATCGCCTCCCTGCCCAAACCGTTGCCCGCGCCTCGTGAGACTGCGTCTGCGAATCCAGGGAGGAGTGCAAGGGGTTGGGTACCGGTTCTTTGTGGTTCAGAGAGCAAAGAGAGAGAATTTGACTGGATGGGTCAGAAATTGTTCTAATGGAGATGTGGAATCGGAAGTTCAGGGGGATCCAACCCGTTTAGAAGGGTTTATCCGGGATATTGAAAATGGACACCACTGGGCTTCCGTTGAGAGAATTATAAAGGAACCTATGAACGAGATTGTAGATGAAAAAGATTTTGAGATTGCGGTTTGAGCAATGGATAGTTTAGATCCTGTATCGCTTTATTTCCGCGAAATCCGTAAGTCTCCGCCTCTCAGCCACCCGGAGTTCCTGAAGATTTGGAAGAAGTTCAAAGAGGGGGAAAAGGCGGCGGAAAAATTACAAAAGTCCGGACGCCGGTTAGGTGAGAAATCAAGAAAAGAGTTGCAGAAAACCGTGAGGGAAGGCGAAGAAGCCAAGTCCGCGCTGGTTACGGGCAACTTACGATTGGTGATCCCAATCGCCAAACGATATTACCGGCCGGGGTCAGATTTCATAGATCTGATCGAAGAGGGAAACATCGGATTGATCCATGCTCTCAAAAAGTTCAATGCCCACAAAGGATTTCGTTTTTCCACATACGCTTCCTATTGGATTGACCAGTCTGTCCGCCGATCCATCCAGGAACAGTCTAAAACCATTCGCATACCGCCCCACGCCTGGGAAGCCCTGCGCAAATGGTTTAAGGAATGGGAAAACCTTACTGTCCAACTGGGCAGAAGTCCGACCCTTTCGGAAATGGCGAACCGTCTAAACCTGACTGCCCGCCAAGTCAAAGGCGTCATGGAAGCGGTGGAAGCTTCCAGAGGAATTGGGTCGCTCGACCTGACCCTGGATGAAGACGACAATCTGTCTCTGAAAGATATCATTTCAGACAAATCCGTCCATGAACCGGACAAAGTTTTCTCGGTACTCAAACTGCACGATGAAATGGAAGCCGCTCTTTCCCGGCTGCCAAAACGAGAAAAAGATATTCTGGCATTGCGGTTTGGCATTGACGGGGAAGAGACCTGCACATTAGATGAAGTCGGCAAAAAATACAAAATCTCGCGCGAGCGGGTACGGCAGATCCAAGAGAGAGCTTTGTTTCATTTGAAACAGATTACCCAAAGAATGGGTCTCGGTTAAGGAGAATCCAATATGAAAACGATGACGAACCTGAAAGACGCAATCCGGGATATCCCGGACTTTCCCAAAAAAGGGATCATTTTTAAGGATATCACCACTTTGCTGAGCCGGGGAGACATTTTTAAACAGGTGGTAGACCAAATCGCCGATCACTTTAAATCCAAAAAAATTGACACGGTCACGGGGATCGAGTCGCGGGGTTTTATATTTGGAGCTCCCGTGGCTTACAAACTCGACGCCGGTCTGGTTCCGATCCGCAAGAAAGGGAAACTTCCATACAAAACTATTTCCGCGACCTACTCTTTGGAATATGGAACTGACACTTTGGAAATGCATGAGGATGCGATCCAGCCGGGAACCAAAGTTTTGATCGTGGACGATCTTCTGGCCACGGGAGGAACCGCCAGGGCCACCGCAGAACTTGTGGAAAAAGCGGGCGGAACCATTGTGGGTCTCGCTTTCGTGATCGAACTGGAATTTTTGAAAGGCAGGAAAAATCTGAACGGCTACGATATTTTTTCACTGATTAAATATTAGCCCGACCCGCGTTCCCATCGGAATAAGGAGCCTAAGCCCCCGTAGCTCAATTGGATAGAGCAGGTCCGTCCTAAGGACAAGGTTGGCAGTTCGACTCCGCCCGGGGGCGCGCTTATCGTGTAGAGCATAAAGGAATTTTTAAAATGGTACAACCGCTTTCCAGCCGTCAAGATCTTAAGATTGACCCGCTCCAACAATGGGTGCAGAGAGCTTTGGAATGGGTGGCCGCTCACAGGCAAACCTTTTTCTCGATTGTTGGAACCGTCGCGGTCGTGGCGGGGGTAACCGTTTTTATTTTCTCCAACTTCAGAAACTTAAGGAAACAAGCTTGGGAACGTTATGCCGCCGGCCAGAACTGGTCATTCTCCAACCAGCCGGACAACGGTCTGAACTATTTCAATGAGGTCATCAACAATTATGGCCATACCCCCGCGGCTGTTTTTGCCCTTTTGGGAAAAGGAGATTTGCTCTACAGGCAAGGCAAGTTTCCGGAAGCGGTGGAAAGCTACAAGCGCTGCTTGGAAAAGAATTCTTCCAAAATGATTCTTCCTTTTATCCTTGCCGGCATGGGCGCTTCCCAGGAACAGATGGGAGACTACAGTTCGAGCGTCGCCACCTACCGGCAGTTTCTGTCCGAATTTTCCGAACATTATCTCTCTCCAAAAATCCATGAATCCTTGGGCCGCGTCTATGAGCTGTCCCACAATCCGGACGCCGCCAAAGAAATTTACGAAAAAATCATCACTGTGTTCCCCGGCAGCTCTTGGGCGGAAAAAGCGCGGGTCCGTTACCAAACGATCTCTCCCCAACCATTCCAAACTCCTTTACCGGCTTCAACCACACCACCGCCCCAAACCAAATAATGCGAAATCCTCTTCTGCTCGCTCTTCTTCTTGCCGCGGCCGGATTAGTTTCTTCTCTTCCCGCGGCGAGTTTGGACGTGGGAACGGATTACCGGTTCCGCGGCGTCCATATTAACAATCCTTCCTACACCAGCGAGGCGCCTATCGGGTCGGGAAAAACCATTGAGGAAAAATTTTACTCGCAGAGAGCCCGCGTTTACGTCAAAGGGAAATTGGAACCGGGCATTGAGGTTGGCGCCGTCCTGCAGGCGATTGGAGTCACGGGATCCACCGTTCCTTTGTTGAACCGTTACCCTCGGGAAGACTTCCTGCCTTTTGTGGAAAATGTTTACCTCCAAGCGAACGAAATTCAGGGACTGCCGCTTTCTTTAACCATTGGAAGACAACCGTACCAATGGGGAACGGGACTTTTGGTTTCTGACGATGGTCTTGGTTTCGACGCGATCCGTCTGGAAGCGGGACTCCCTTGGGATTTTCGTATGCACCTTTTTGCCAGTAAAGTAAAAGACAGAATTTCGGAAGGCGACAGGGATCTTTACCTCTCGGGAGTTTCCACCCGTTGGGGAATCCACAACATCCGTTTCGGCTGGATATTGGAAGAGGACCGCGCCGGAACCCCCTATGCCAACATCATAGACACCACTCCCATCACAAGCGACAGGGTTTCCAGACAATTCTTCGATATTCATTTGGCCGGCACGTTGGAGAAAGGCGCTTTCTATTCTTTGGAATACGTTCTGCAAAAAGGAAAAGCAAAAACCTTTTCCAAAGAGATGACCCTGAGCGGCGATGCTCTCACGTTTGAAGGAGGATTTGACTTCATCCATCCCCGGTACAAGAGAATGCTCCTGGCTTTTGTGTTCATGCAGGGTTCCGGAGACAGTTCTACCACCTCGGACGAAGATGAGAAATTTAATCCCTCCTTCGGCCACAAGCTGGACGGCATGGAACGGAGCGGATACGGAGAATTTTTTGCGGCCAATCCCTACAGCTTTTTCAACGAGGACAAAGTGATTATTCCCGTTAAAGTCGGGGACAAGGTGGTCGCCACCCGCTCCTACACCAGCCTTTTTTCCGGAATCCGGATGTTTGGATTCAGAGGATCCGTTCAACCGTGGGACTTCTTTACCGCCGGCCTGGAATATTACCTTTATACCGCCATGCAGAAATCAGAAATCGGCATTGGGGCCGCCACAATCACGGAAAAATCCCTGGGACGGGAACTGGTCATCAAAGGAGAGTACCGGTACCACAAACATCTCACGTTCGGCATCCGTTGGGGCAAATTTTTTCCTAGCTCCACGTTAAACGACGTGGGGTCGTCCCGGCTGATGTTTGAAGCCTCCGGCCGGTTCTAGTGAATAAAATATATCTCGCGTTTTTGTGGCACCAACATCAGCCCTTCTATAAAGATCTGAGAACGGACCGGGCAATTTTGCCTTGGGTCCGACTCCATGCCACAAAAGACTACTACGACATGGCTGCCCTTTTGGAAGAGTTTCCTAAAGT
>JACPSV010000052.1 GCA_016193115.1 Elusimicrobiota bacterium | reverse complement strand
TATGGCAGCCTCCGAGAAAAGGGTAAGAAGGACCAGAATTTTTCCCCACTGACTTTCCCAACCTGAAACTACGCTTTCAAAAAGGACAGCGTTCAAAGTCTTTCCCGGTTGAGGCGAAATATGGTTCAGTAGATAGGAGAGCATCAGACCAAAAACCGTAAATGCCAGGGAGAAAGCCATATAACGCATGGTCCTTTTTCCTGTTTCCACCCGCGGTTCCCTTAATATAGGAAGACCGTTGCTGACGGCTTCGATTCCGGTAAATGTGCCGGCCCCGTGGCTATAGGCTTTTAAGATCAAGAAAAGGATTCCCCACATTCCGATCTGAGATTGGGCGGTTTGAATGTCTATGACCGTGGCTCTGGCCACTTCTGGAACGCTGTCCATGTGCTGGATGATGGCATAAAGAATAAAAAAGAGATGGCTTAAAACAAAGATGAGAAAGATAGGCACTAAGGGGAGGACAGACTCTTTGACTCCGCGCAGATTGAGAATCGTTAAAATGAGAACACCCGCCGCCGCAAACCACAGTCTGGCGGGGTACCAACCGGCCGGAAGAAAGCTAAAAAGAGCGTCCGCGCCGCTGGCAACGGAAATTGTGATCGTCAAGACGTAGTCTACAATTAAGGCGCAGCCCGAAATCATTCCTAAAGTGGGGTTTAGGAGCTTGCTGGCGACCAAGTAGCCTCCCCCGCCCGTGGGAAAGAGTTCTATGATCTGGGAATATCCAGCGCTTATGACAAATATAGTTAGGACGGACGCCAGCGCTACAAATATAGATAGGTAGGGATGCCCTTGCATCGCGAGAAAGGCTTCTTCAGGTCCATAGCAGGATGAGGAAAGACCGTCCGCGCCCAGACCGACCCAGGCAAAAAACGCGATGAGAGAGAGATTGTGGAACAGGTTTCGGTCTAAAGGGTTTAGCCCCTTCCCAAAAACAAGAACCTTGACCCGTTCTACCCATGAGGGATGATCATCCATAGTTAAAAATAGGCCGAAAGTCTATCACATGAGACGATTGTTGTCAAGCGCTCAAAACTTTGGTACTATATCCCGAATTTATCAATTTGATCGTGTCGTTCGAGGATTTATTGTGAAAAAAGAAGCGGTTTTGGTGTTGGAGTCCGGGAAAGTTTATAAAGGTGTGTCCTGTGGGGCGTCCTGTGAGAAGGTTGGGGAGGTCGTTTTCAACACCTCGATGACGGGTTACCAAGAAATCCTGACAGACCCCTCCTACAAAGGCCAGATTGTGGTGATGACGGAACCCCATATCGGGAATGTTGGAGCCAATGATCAGGATATGGAGTCCGGACGGGTCTATGCGGAAGGATTTGTGGCGCGGGAATTCAGCTCCACACTCTCCAGTTGGCGAGCCAAAACTTCTTTGCAAGATTTTCTGGTTCAGAGAAATGTTCCTGCCCTCTCCGGCATGGATACCAGGGCATTGACCAAACACTTGCGGGAAACAGGCGTACAGCGCGCCATCCTCTCCACTACGGACTCGGATGTCCGGAGTCTTCTCAAAAAGGTGAAAGAGTCTCCTGTCATGGAAGGAGCGGATCTGGTAAGGGAGGTTACCACTTCGAAGTCCTATGCATGGAAGGACAGCGAGTGGGAGTGGGAAGAACCGGGTATCGGCGGAAAGACCATGCGCAATCCTCCGGACACTCATTTGCATGTGGTGGTCCTTGATTTTGGAGTTAAACAGAATATCCTGAGATGTTTGGCGGCGCGTGGATGCCGAGTGACTGTCCTCCCTGCTCAGTCGTCTTCCAAGGAAATACTTTCCCACAATCCGGACGGAGTTTTGCTCTCTAATGGTCCTGGAGATCCTGCGGCAGTAACCTACGCCATCGCGACCATTCAGGATTTAATTCAAATTTCATCCCAAAAAAAACCTTCTCTCCCCCTCTTTGGAATCTGTTTGGGTCACCAACTTCTGGGATTGGCTTTGGGAGGCAAGACGTTCAAATTGAAGTTTGGGCACAGGGGGTCCAACCATCCCGTGAAGGATCTCAAAACCGGAAAGATAGAGATCACGACCCAGAACCATGGATTTTGCGTGGATATGGAGTCCCTTGCCGGCAAAGACGTGGAGTTAACGCACTCTAACTTGAACGACGGAACCTTAGAAGGGATGCGTCACAAAAATCTCCCCATTTTTTCTGTTCAGTACCATCCCGAATCTTCCGCCGGACCTCACGATTCCCGCTACCTTTTCGACCGTTTTATTGCTTCCATGAACGCCCATAAAGAAAAGTAATCATGCCCAAGAGAACGGACATCCAAAAGATATTGATTCTGGGAAGCGGTCCCATTGTGATCGGCCAAGCCTGCGAGTTCGACTATTCCGGAACTCAAGCGGTTCGGGCGCTCAAGGAAGAAGGGTACGAGGTCGTTCTGATTAACTCAAATCCCGCCACGATCATGACCGATCCAGAATTTGCGGATGCCACCTATGTAGAACCTCTGACGGTCGAGTACGTGGAGAGGGTCATTGAGAAAGAGAAACCACAGGCGCTTTTGCCTACGTTGGGAGGCCAGACCGCTCTCAACTTGGCCGTGGATCTGGCAGAAAAGGGAATACTCAAAAAATGGAATGTGGAGTTGATCGGAGCTAAACTAAAAACGATTCAAAAAGCGGAGGATCGAAAACTGTTTAAGGAAACAATGATCCGCGCGGGACTGGAAGTTCCCAAATCCGGGATTGCCTACAACATCTCCGAATCTGAAAAAATTGCCCGCGAGATCGGTCTCCCTCTCATCATTCGTCCCTCATTTACATTGGCGGGGAGCGGTTCTGCCATCGTCTATTCCCAAGACGAATTTATAGACGCGGCCACGAATGCTTTGGATTCCAGCCCTATCAGCGAGATTTTAATAGAAGAATGCGTTCTGGGTTGGAAAGAGTTTGAGCTGGAAGTCATGCGCGACAGGGCCGACAATTGCGTCGTGATCTGTTCCATAGAAAATTTTGATCCCATGGGAGTGCATACGGGCGATTCCATTACCGTCGCTCCCGCCCAAACTTTGACCGATAAAGAGTAT
>JACPSV010000051.1:3808-7723 GCA_016193115.1 Elusimicrobiota bacterium | reverse complement strand
CGTAAGGCTCCTGCGGCGAAAGCGTCTCGGGAAGAGGCTTTGTGAGTCAACTCAATTCTTTCTCCCGGCGCGGCAAATAGGACCGTGTGGTCGCCTACAATATCGCCGGCGCGGATGGAATGTATCCCGATATCGGATGGAGATCTCTTGCATAACAATACTTTTCTTCCGTAAAGGAGATCCATGTTAGGGTTCCGTTTGAGAGTTTGAACGATTTCTTCCGCCAACGCCAACGCGGTTCCGGAAGGCGCGTCTTTTTTTTGGTTGTGGTGTGACTCCACAATCTCAATGTCGTAATGGGGTATTTTTTTCGCCACTATCCCCACGACTTCCAGAAGTAGGTTGATCCCCACGCTCATGTTGGGCGAAAGAAGAACGGGAATTTTTGCTGCAATTTTTTTGATCGCCGCAATTTCGGTTTTGGAAAATCCCGTGGTGCCCACCACCGCGGCAACTCCTTTCCAGTTCTGAATTTTTTTTAGATGATCTAATGTGGAAGGGGGGGTGGTGAAATCAATCAAAACGTCCGCCGACCCTTGGAACGATTGGATGTCTGAACTTACAGTCAATTTTCCCTCCAAAATTTTCGTTCCCAAGGACGGATGCTTTTCCGATTCAAGCGCTCCCGCGATTTGAAAAGAAGAGTTTCCTTGAGCCATTTCCAATATCCTATGTCCCATCCTCCCTAACGCCCCGCTGACGACGAGCCTAATCATTTTTTCTCCTTTAGAAGTCCGTATTCCTTAAGCGCCTGAGTCAGTTTCGTTCGGTTGGACGGTTCCAAACCGCACAGGGGAAGTCTCACTTCCGAAGAGCAAAGTCCCAATATCTCCATGGCCGCTTTGATGGGAGCGGGATTGGCTTCCAGGAAGAGCGCCTTTATAAGCGGATACATTTTCCAGTGCAATTGAAGCGCTTTCTCAAAGTTTCTTTCCGTATGGGCGCTGCACAGTTCGGCGACGTTTTCAGGGTCAATGTTGGCTAAGACCGATATGGTTCCGTGCCCTCCGATGGAAAGAATGGGGAGAGTGAGGGAATCGTCCCCGGAGAGAATGCAGAAATTTTTCTTGGAGTTCAGGGCGCAAGCAATCTCGGTCACCTGGTCCAGATTTCCGGAAGATTCTTTGATGCCGATGATGTTTTTTTCTTTCTCGACCAGCTGGATCAGAGTGGAAGGCAGCATGTTCACGCCGGTCCTGCCCGGAATGTTGTAGATGATAAGAGGCAAAGGCACGTTTCTCGCCACCGCGGAAAAATGGTGGATCATCCCCTGCTGCGTAGGTTTGTTGCAGTAAGGCACAATTGTGAGAGCCGCGTCCGCCCCAACCTCTTGAGCGTGGCGGGTGAGAGCGATGGTTTCGGCGGTGGAGTTGGATCCGGTTCCCGCGATCACCGGGATTCTATGACGGGATTGTTGCACCACCACTTCAATCACGCGGTTATGTTCTTCATAGTTTAATGTGGCGGATTCACCCGTAGAACCGCAGGGAACCAAAGCTTGAGTGCCATGCTCAATCTGGTAGTCTACCAGCTCTCTGAGTTTTTCCTCATCTAATTTGCCGTTCTTAAAAGGCGTGACAAGCGCGACACAGGATCCTCGAAACATTAGATTTCCACCTCGCCAACGAAACAGATTTGGGCCGGACCTTCCAAATAAACCTCGCTAAAACTGTGGGTCTGGCTTTTTAGGGTAAAATAGATTTTTAGGGTCTCGCCGCCTCGGGTCAAACAGGAAACCGGAGATGTGACCAACCCTTTCACGGCGCCAATGAGAGCCGAAGCCACCACGCCCGTGCCGCATGCCAACGTTTCCGATTCCACTCCCCGCTCATAGGTGCGCACAAGGAGCGTGTGCGGGTCTTTCCTCGCGACGAAGTTGACGTTTGTGCCTCGGGGAGCGAACTGTTTGTGGTAACGAATCGTTCGTCCCAGATGGTCAACATCCATCTTTTCGATGTCCGTGACGAGCAGCACCACATGGGGAACGCCCGTGTTCACGGAAGAGATATGGATTTCTTTGCCTTCTTCCAGTTTAAGGGGGAAATCCAGTTTCAGATCTTTAGGAGCGCCCATCCTCAACTTGACGGTCTCGTCTTGAACAGTCGCGTCCAGAGGGCCGGCGTCCGTCAAGAACCGCATCGTTTCCGGCGCGATTTGAAGCGCGTACGCGAATCGGGCAATGCATCGGGCTCCGTTGCCGCACATCTCCGCTCTCGACCCGTCCGCATTGTAGTAGACCATGCGGAAATTGGAACCGTCCGCGTTCTCCAATATCAGCAGTCCGTCCGCCCCGATAGAAAATTTCCTGGAACAGAGTTTTTTCGCGAGCGTCCCATAATCTTTAGGCAAGACGTTCTCGCGGTTGTCGAAGAGAACGAAATCATTCCCTCCGCCCGTCATCTTATAAAAATGGATTTGGTTATTTTTCTCCATGAATTAAGTCTGGAAACGTCTCGCGTTTACGGATGAGAGACACACGGTTCTTCTCCACGATCACTTCTGCCGCGCGGGGCCTTGAGTTGTATTGTGAGGACATGGCAAATCCGTATGCGCCCACATTTTTGATGGCAAGCAATTCTCCCTTTTCGGGAAAAAGCATAGTCCGGGCGCGGGCGAGATAATCGCCCGACTCGCAGATCGGGCCGACCACGTCCACGACTTTTTTCTCGCCCTTTCTCTGCCGTAAAGGAACAATCTCGTGGTACGCATCGTAGAGAGCGGGTCTGGCCAGATCGTTCATGGCCGCATCCACAATTACGAAAGTTTTGTGACTGCTACTTTTTCTGTAGAGGACTTTGGTCACTAAGATTCCCGTGTTCCCAACTAAAAACCGTCCCGGCTCAAAAAGTAATGTCCATCTCTTGTTTTTTAAGAGCGGCAGAAAAGATTGCGCCAGATCTTTTGGGTCCGGAGGCCTTTCTTCATTATAGGAAATCCCCAGCCCTCCGCCAACGTCAATTGTCTGTAGGGGAATACCATTTTTCGCAAGTTTTTCCACGAAGTTTAGAAGCAGTTTCAACAAAGTGAGGAAAGGGGCGACGGAAGTAATTTGTGAGCCGATATGCGCCTGAATCCCTTTGATCTGAATATGTTTTAAGGAGCGGGCGGCTCGGTACGATTCTTCGATATAATTTTTGTGTATGCCAAACTTATTTTCCGCAGTTCCAGTGGTGATGTGGCGGTGCGTGCCGACGTCCACGTCAGGGTTGACACGGATGGCGATGGGAGCCTTCTTTTTTAAGGAAGCCGCGACCTGATCCAATGTCCTAAGCTCTTCGATAGATTCCACGTTGAACAGGAAAATCCCAACGCGCAGGGCGTAGACCATCTCCTCTTTGGTTTTTCCCACGCCGGAGAAGACAATTTTTTCCGGATCGAAACCAGCTTTCAAAGCGCGGTAAAGCTCCCCTCCTGAGACAATGTCTGTCCCCGCCCCCTGCCGGCTTAAGACCCGCGCGACAGAAAGGTTGCTGTTGGCTTTGAGGGCATAACAAATCAGGTGCGGAACGGAGGAAAAAGCCCTGTCAAATTTCCTGTAGTTTTCCGCAATCTGGGATCGGCTGTAGAGGTAGAGAGGCGTGCCATACTTATGGGCAATCCTCTCTACGGATTCCTGATCCATGGTCAGATTGTTGCGCACCCATTTCAACATAGAAAATGAAACACAATTTTATCATTTTTCAAGGAAATGAGGAAGAAAAAAAAGGCCGTCATTCCGGCGCAAGCCGGAATCCAGAGTCCATGGAAAGCGCTGAAATAAAGGGGGACAGAGCCTTATCCTCCATGGAAGGAATAGCGCCCTACCCCCTTTTTTCTAAATCAGATGTTTTTAGAAGAGGCTAGTCTTCCCAATGTCCTCCTCTTTCTTCATTCCAACAGTGCCAGTTACCCCACCACCCACCAGGCCAGCATACT
>JACPSV010000051.1:0-3786 GCA_016193115.1 Elusimicrobiota bacterium | reverse complement strand
GATCAGTCCTTGAGTTTGAGTCTCCTGTTGTGCATCTCCTGGCGCCGCTCCAGGATAGCCAATAATTCCGTCCCACCCCTCCCCGGCGAACTCGATAGTGTGCTCTACGAGGGTTACCGGATTGAACATAGCATGCCCCCACACCTGAAACATTCACCATTCTCCAGCGTCCCTCGTTGTCACAGGTATAAGGATCACCTTCTACAAAAATTAACGATCCATCTCCTACGGCGCCCGGCCGGGTATGCAATGCAATGTCCTCGGCAATTGTTAAACCACAAAAAGGAATCACATCCAATGCGAACGCAGCCAAACAGCGTTTCAGCATCTTCATGTTTTCACCCTCCCAATCATTTCGTTTACCCTAAACCTGAACTTTTCCGACAGGCAGATGTGTTACTCGAAGAACTGCGGCCAGAGGCATCGGTGGCTGGCTCATTTTGTGGACTTATCCATACAGGAGCCCAGATAACCATCCGGGGACCCATTTAGGCCTTCTACGATTTTTAGGGGCCCCTGGTATGGTTGGTTCTTTTCTTAGTATTGTAAAACGACCCTTAAGTTCTACCACCCTGGTTTCACCATCACCAATTTTCTGTCTATATTCAAGCGTAGCTTCCGTAAAATTTCCTGGAGATAAATCCCCGTCCACAATGAAAAGTTCACTTACGGATATATCATTCAGGGGTGGTATACTTAGGTTAAACGAAGATTGGAATGTGATTTTATCTTTATTTGGTGTAATAATATACTTAGAACCATTGCTACAACTTCCATTACCGTTGAATCCAAGGTTAACTGAAACATACATAGGATCTGTCATGCACTTTTTGCCTCCGGCGGCAAATAGCTGACGACAGTAATATGAATTTGGATCGTATTCAGTATATTGGCGTGCGCTTGTGATTCCTCCGATAATCGTTATTTCACTTGTCTCGGCAAAGTTTAATGAGGTTATCGAAAGGACTACTCCCACTACTAGAAATAGTGTAAAAATCATTTTCTTTGCAGTAATCATTTTTTTCTCCTCCACGAGACAAAAACTATCCCGCTGACTGTGTCTAGTAGACTGCGCAGCAATAAGAATGCCACCAATGGTAAACGATTTCTTTTGTCTGTGTCTGTGTCTGTGTGTGTGTGCTT
This sequence comes from Elusimicrobiota bacterium, assembly GCA_016193115.1. Lineage (GTDB taxonomy): Bacteria > Elusimicrobiota > Elusimicrobia > 2-02-FULL-39-32 > 2-02-FULL-39-32 > JACPSV01. The sequence goes on along the minus strand of JACPSV010000051.1, from coordinate 2,643 downwards.
TACCACTTCTATGGAAAAACCTCCTATTCCCCCATGGGGGAATAGGGCTCTGTCCCTAAAGTTGACTCAAGTTGTAGGGCTAGTTCTTTTGCAGAAGGGATGTCAGGTTTTTGATTTGGGTTGAGAGAGCGCGGTCCCCGGTTCCGCCGTAGGAGTTCTTTCTTTTGGCCGCTTGATGTAGGGAAAGAAATTGGTACACGTCTCGGTCGAAGTGGGGAGAAATTGCCTTCAGATCGGAAAGCGGGATTTTTTCCAAATTTTGGTTTTTGGGGGAATTAGATCGTATTTTTTCCACGAATTGGGAGACGATGGAGTGGGCTTCACGGAAAGGAACACCTTTATTGGCTAGGTAGTCCGCCAGTTCCGTGGCTAGAAGAAACCCCTGTTTGCAGGAATTTTCCATTTTGGTTCGGTTCAATTTCAGTGTCCGGATCAGATGGTCCGCTAAGGAAACGGAATCGAGAACAGTGTCGGCCGTGTCAAAGAGGGGCGGTTTATCTTCCTGCAAATCCCGGTTGTAGGACAGTGGCTGGCTTTTAAGAAGGGAAAGCAGCTGCATCAACGCTCCAATCGCGCGGCTGCTCTTCCCGCGCAGGAGTTCCGCGCTGTCCGGGTTCCTTTTTTGCGGCATGATGGACGACCCCGAAGTGAATTCTTCCGCTATCTGAACAAAATCAAACTCGCTGCTCGACCAAATCACCAGCTCTTCCGCCAGTCTGGAAAGATGCACCATGGTCATGGAAGAATCAAAAACGAATTCCAAAATAAAATCCCTGTCCGAGACGGTGTCTATGGAGTTTTCCGTTGGGCGGGAAAATCCCAGAAGTTTGGCGGCGAAATTTCTGTCAATGGGGAACGACGTCCCGCCCAGAGCGCACGCTCCCAGAGGCGATTCGTTCAGGTGACGGATCAATCCTTGGTAGCGGTCCTGGTCTCTCTGCAGCATCCATGCATAAGCGAGAATATGGTGAGCAAAATAGATAGGCTGCCCGTGCTGGAGATGGGTAAACCCGGGCATGAGAACAGATTTGTTCTTTGTGGCGCAGTTTAATATCGTTTTTTGAAGGGAATGGATAGAATCCAAAATCTGTTTGGTTTTGTCCCGCACATAGAGTTTGAGGTCGAGAGCGACCTGATCGTTCCGGCTGCGGGCGGTGTGCATTTTTTTGCCCACGGGTCCGACGCGTTGAACCAGTTCGTTCTCAATCGCGAAATGAATGTCTTCCGCGGCGCGCAGTCGTTTTCCTTTAGCCAAGTCTCTTTGAATGGAGTTGAGACCCGATAGGATTGTTTTTGCGTGGGAGGAAGGAATAATCTTTCGACGGGCCAGCATCCTAACGTGGGCGATGGATCCTTGGATATCGTAAGGAGCCAAACGCTGGTCAAACGAGAACGAGGAAATGTAGGGATGGGAACTTTTCATTGCGATTTGCGCAGGGCCGATTCCACCGTGTGGGGTAACCCAAAAAGTTTGATGAACCCTTCGGAATCCTTGTGGTTATAAATCTCTTCTCCGGAATGTCCGAACGTGGAGAGTTTCTCCCAATAGAGAGAATGGGGCGATTTTCGGGAAAGGACTTTTATGTTCCCCTTATAAAGTTCCAACTGCACCGATCCGGTCACGAACTTTTGAGTTTCCTCAATAAAAGCAGAGAGAGACCTGCGTAACGTGGTAAACCATAACCCGTTATAAATGAGCTCACCCATTTTTTGGGAGAGGGACTCCTTAAAATGAAATGTTTCTCTGTCCAGAGTAATCGTTTCCAGCTCCCGATGGGCGGCGTACAGGACAGTCGCGGCCGGGCACTCGTACACGCCGCGGGACTTCATCCCAACCAACCTGTTTTCTACCATATCCACCCTTCCCACGCCATTTTCACCGCCGATCTTGTTCAGTTCCAGAATCAAGTCCACGCTTCCTTTTCGTTTGCCGTTGAGAGAGACCGGAACCCCTTTTTCAAAACCAATTTCCAGGATGCGCGGTTTGGAAGGCGCCTTTTCCGGAGAGACCGTCATCTGGAACATTTCTTCAGGGTAGGTGGTCTCAATATTTTCTAGGATTCCGCCCTCATAGGAAATATGCCACATGTTGGCGTCGGAGGAATAGGGTTTGGATTTTGTCACAGGAACGGGGATTCCATGATTTTGCGCGTATTGGATAGCGTCTTCACGGGAACGGATCTCCCATTCTCTCCAAGGAGCGATAATTTTGATGCCCGGCAGAAGGGTTCGGAATCCGATTTCGAACCGAACTTGATCGTTGCCTTTGCCGGTAGCGCCGTGGGAGACGGCGTCTGCTTTCTCTTTTTGAGCGATTTTGACGATTTCTTGGGCAATCAGTGGCCTGGCCAGAGAGGTGGCCAGAAGATATTTGCCTTCGTAAATGGCGCGGGCTTTTAAGGCGGGGAAAATGAATTGTTGCGCGAACTCTTTCTTAGCGTCAATCACGTAACATTTTTTAGCGCCGGTGGCGAGTGCCTTCTTTTTGATCCCGTCAAAACTTTTCTCGCCTCCTTCCACGGACCCCAAATCCACGCAGGCAGCGACGACTTCGCAATGGTACTTCTCGATCAGCCAACGGATAATGACAGAAGTGTCCAACCCGCCCGAATACGCTAAAACTACTTTTTTAACCACCGAATG
>JACPSV010000023.1 GCA_016193115.1 Elusimicrobiota bacterium | reverse complement strand
TGGTGAATCGAAAGCCCGCTCATGGTGAATCGAAAGCCCGCTCATGGTGAGCCTGTCGAACCATGAGCGAATTTTCGGGATGCACCATGGGCGAACGGACGAGTTTTGATTATACATCTTCTATCGCGGAGATTCTTCGCCCGCGGATTCCGAATGTCCCTGATCGCCGCCTGCCCCTGCGCCCATTCCTTCCAGTTTAGAGACCGGTTTCTCCACTTCCACCACTTTCAAGGGAGCGCCTTCTTTCAGTTCCTGCGGCCTTTGGATGATCACCTGTTCTCCCGGCTCAATTCCACTGGAAATCACGCTGTGAGTCAGAGACACATAACTGACTTGCACCGGACGCACCTCCGCTTTATTTTCTTTCCCAACGATATAGAGTCTGTAACCTTCCTGTGTCTTTTCTAAAGCGTCGTTAGGAACGCTAATCACATGATCTTTTTCAAAAATAATAATTTTTGTGCGGGCAAACATTCCGGGTAGAAGCAGTTTACCCGTGTTGGGCACGCGCGCTTCTACCATCAACGTCTTGGTCTGTCCTTGCACCAAGGGCGAAATATTTTCCACTTTCCCCTTAAACTCCACGTTAGGATACGTTTCTACCGTTGCGGTTACCACCTGACCGGGAAAAATTTTGTCTATCTCTTTTTCTATGACGCCGATACGAATCATAACCGTGCCTAAACTAACCAGCGTACCCACTTTCTTTTGCGGGGTAATAAACTCTCCCACTTCCACGCCTTTATCTCCGAAGATTCCGTCTTGGGTCGCTCTCAAAACGGTTTTTGCCATTTCGGTTTGGGCGTAATCAAATTGGACGCGCGCTTCATCCAAACGGTCTTTGGAAACGCCTCCCAACGCGTAAAGTTTCTCATAGCGATAATATTCCGAACGGGCGCGTTCCAACTTGATGGACGCCTGCGCCTGATCCAATTGGGCGATGAGTTGACCCGCTTTCACGGAATCGCCCTCCCTGAAATTCAGTGTTCTTAAATTTCCTTCTGTTTGGAACCTCAACTCAATTTCCGATCCGCCGGCCACGGTTCCCACCGCCGTCAAAATATCCTGAAATGGCGCCGGCACCACTTGCATGACGTTGACCGACACTTCGCTCAATGCCCCTTCTTTGTTTTCCTCAGCGGCCTCTTTTTTCCCTCCGGAAAATTTCTTATAGAGGGCAACGGATCCCCACACTAAACCCGCCGCCAAAACAACCGAAATGCTAATCGAAATCCACTTATGCCCGAAAAACCAATTCTTAAATCCGCCGGACGGTTTATCCGGTTGAGGTTTAGCGCCGCTAAAGTCTTTAAATCCTTTTATCCCTGTCGCTGCCGGCGTGGAGACGGCCTGCGGCCGCATGGTTGGAGGTTGCGGCGGCAAGGGTGTGGGCGCTGGCGGTTGAGCGGACCGCGCCTGAACGGGCGCAGTCGCTCCGAACACTTCTTCGTTTTTAGGAGCGCCAAAAGTCTGTTCTTCTCTGGGCGGCGTTCTGGGCGGCTGGGGAGGTAGAGGCGTCTGTAGTGGCGGCTGCGGAGCCGAAACCGGACGCGGCGTCGTCGCGGGAACGACGGGCGGGGTCACAGGAGCAGCTGCAGGAGCAGCCGCCGGAACCGCAGGC
>JACPSV010000022.1 GCA_016193115.1 Elusimicrobiota bacterium | reverse complement strand
TTTCTTCTCCTCCATCCGTTTCCTGAGTTTTTCTACAAATATCTGGTTTCGCCGGTGAGATAACTGGTTGAATCGAGCGACATTTTCTAGGAGTGGTTCCGCCACCGATCCTTTAACCACTTCTCCAATTTCTTTCTCCCTTCTCCCATACTCCTCCCAATCCTCCGGACTCACACTAAAATCTAACGCCTTCACCAACAACTTGTAATCCCTATCCATCTGAATTAAGGGGACACCATACTTAATTCCATCAACTGAGTCCTTCTGAGGTTGAGACGATGGAATTAAGTATGGTGTCCCCTTCATTCTCCAGGCTTCATCCTCTAAGGACTTCAGTTCTTTGAAGAGTTTCTCGCGGTCTATTCCTTCCACTAACGTTATATAACCGATATAGTGTTCCATCTCCGGAGTAAGGATTACCCCTGACTTTCTGCACCGATCCTTCAATCCCTCATAGAACTCTCCATACCCGATCCTTCCTAACCTGTAAGCCAGACTCTCCTCCAGTAGCTCTACTAAATCTTCCCTCTTGAGCTTTTTGGAAAGGGTCTCTAACAGTTTCTTCTGGTCAGACTCTACCTGCTTGAAATTAAGAGATTTTTCCAGTCTATGGGCTTGGAGGTATTTAGAGATGTTGGGTTGTTTTGAATCACCCAATACCTCAATCCACTCCCCTAATTTCAAATCCCCCTCCTCATATTTCTTTTGTTGTTTGTCTAACTCTTTTAGTTCCACGCTATAAAACTTCTCTTTTAGGGATTCTATCTTCTTCCCGATTCCTTCCTTCCAAATTTCAACTTCTTTGGAATTGTTCAACGTTTCCTTAAAGCTTTTCACCTGCTCCAAGTACGGTTCTTTCTCCTCCACGCCGTAAAATTCTACATTCTCATTTTTCCTTGCTAGGCCTGCGATTTCTACTCCGGTCAAAGATCCTTCCCTCATCAAAAATCCGGCGACTCCCATCAATATGTCTCTCTTGGGATATTTTCTCCACTTCTCAATTCCTTGAAGAATCCCCTCGCTCCCCTCGACTCCTACCAGCTCCACCCCGCACTCCATCAACTCCTTTAAGAGGAGGGCAACATTTCTTTGGACGCTGTAAATGTCGTGCGCGTTTTGAATTTGTATGACGAGGGGGGATTGGGAATGTAGATTCTGACCGAGCTTCCAGCGACTGGAGGTGACGAAGTCACACTCTCGTCCTTTAGAAGGGAATGCCGCTTCCTTGTTAAGTTGTAAAGAAAGCGGCTTCGGCATCGCCTCAGAATGACTCCAACTCAATTGTTGGCTTGGAACCAGATGAATTCTTTCGATATCTCCGTACCGCTCGATTCTTTCTATTAAATCTGCGGGAATGCCTGTGTCCTTCTTTTTCTTGCCTAAACGTTGGCGGGACCTTTGGGCGACTCTCTCCAGAAATTCAGGAGTGATTTGCGATTGCGGGGAAGGAACTAGAGATGGATCCATGCCTCCGGGAACAACGATCCCGTTCCCGATGACGGACTGTAACGAAGCCACACCTGCGGCAGAAGCGAGCTGGAGAGGAATTTTGGATTTTTTAAGATCTTCTACGGAACGACGTCTCTCCTCCCAAAACGAGGCCTGAACAAACGGAGCGCTGAGCGTTGTAAACAAAAAGCTGGCCACGACCAACGTCCCAGTAAGCCGCAGCCAGAACCTATATTTTTTCTCTACCCAAAATTGAATCATTTTATATTGTTTTTTTAATTATCTGTAAACGGTTTCAGGAAAAGCCAAAAAAAGGGCTCTCCGAGAAATGCGCTATCCTGGTAGGCAGTATAGGAAAAAACTCGCAGTCTTGTCTTAAACTTTTTGTAAACTTTTTGTAACTTTTTTAGCCTTGTTGTATAATCTGCTCAAAAGAGAGGAGTGGGGAAATTGAAGAAAAATAAAGAGGAAATAATCAACACCTTACGAAAGAACCAAGCCAGAATTCTGCAGTACGGAGTTCATCGGCTCGGTCTTTTCGGGTCCTATGCTAGGAATGAAAACACTGAATTGAGCGATGTGGATTTTTTGGTTGAGTTTGAAACCGTCTCGTTCGATAGATATATGGATCTCAAGTTTTATTTGGAAGATCTCTTCAATTGCCATGTGGACCTCGTTCTTTCCAAAAGCATTAAGCCAAGATTGCGAGAGTCTATTTTGAAAGAAGTCATTTATGTCTAGAGATACCAGCGTCTATCTCCAAGATATCCTTGAGGCCATTTCTAAAATTAAAAGTTATGTGGAGGGTCTGTCCCAGAAAACGGTACTGGGAGATAACAAGACCTATGACGCAATTTTAAGGAATCTGGAAGTCATCGGTGAAGCCGCTAAACATGTTCCCAAAGAAATAAAGGATGCAAACCCAGCCATAGATTGGAGAAAAATTGCCGGATTGAGAGACATAGTCATTCACGAATATTTCGGACTGGATAGTGGAATTATTTGGGATATCGTAAAAAATAAGCTTCCCTCCCTAGAAGAAAAAATAAGAAAATTACTGTAACTGCCGTTTGAGATTGTTGCGGAACTTCCTTTTCACCGTCATTCCTGAGAAAGCAGGAATCTAGCCGCGGAATTTCTTCTCTGGATTCCCGCTTTCCAGACTGTGTCAAAACTTAAAAAAGTCCGTCATTCTGAGGCGGAGCCGAAGAATCTACTGCATTTAAGGGAGGTAGATTCTTCGGCTTCGCCTCAGAATGACCTGACAATTGGACTTTTGACACAGTCTGTTTCGCGGGAATGACGGAGTGAAATGTGGAAATGACAGTGTTTCGCAACAGTTTCTTTAGGAGGCCGGTACGGCTAGATTTTGAGGATTTGTTTGAAGGAGAGGCTGGGTTTGAAGGAGATTTTTTTGCCTTCGGGAAGGCGAACGGCTTCTCCGGTCTGCATGTTTCTGGCCACTTTGGCTTTGCGGACTTTGATGCGGAAAGTGCCCAAACCGGTTAAAGTGACCTTGTCCCCGTTCTGAACTGATTCGGCGATCGCGCGGATTAGGGATTGGATCACCTTCTTGGCGACGGCGGGTTTGACTTTAGATTTTTCGTACACGAATTCCAGAAGATCTTGTTTTTTCATTTATGTGTAAAGTATTCGCTACCCCTCACCTCTGCGTAACGACCTTTATTCCGTCATTCCCGCGAAAGCGGGAATCTAGAGAAGAATTTCCGCAACTGGATTCCCGCTTTCGCGGGAATGACAGTGTGAGGTGCGGGAATGACGTAAAAAGGGGCGGTTCGCACTCATCTTAAACTTTTAGCCGCGATTGTAAGGAAGTTTAGAGGCGGTTTCTTTTATTTTTTCTGTTGCGGATAAAAGTTCTGCCGTGGAGTCCCATGTGCCTTGCATAAACGCAGAACGAGTCTGCGGCGTTTGACGGATAGAGATGGAAAAGTCGCCATAGGCCAGTTCCTGTTTCTCTAAGTCCACCCGGATTTCACACGAGGGATCGTCCGCCACAAAGGATATCAGGTTGGCGATATCTTCAGGCGAAGCAGCGGCTAAAGGAAGACCCATGGCGGTGCAGTTGTCCGCAAATATCTCCGCAAAGGATTCCCCAACGATCGCCCGAATGCCGGAACGCATGATCGCCTGAGGCGCATGTTCCCGTGAAGAACCACAACCAAAATTCCGGTTTACGATCAGAATGGAAGCTCCTTTGTATTTTTCTTCGTTCAAAGTATGTTTTTTCGGGCTGCCGTCTTCGTTGAAGCGCGCGTCGTAGAAAAGATATTTTCCCAAATCATCAAATGTGACGCACTTGAGGTACCTGGCCGGTATGATCCTGTCGGTGTCAATATCGTTGCCGGATACGAAAACCCCTCGACCGGAAACGGTTTGAATCCGTTTGCTGCTCACTGGAGGCGAAGCACTCTCGTCCTTTAGGATAGGAATTCCCTCACGTCCGTCAAATGCCCTTTGAGCGCGGCTGCCGCCACCATCGCCGGACTCATTAAAAGTGTCCTGCCGCTGGCGCTGCCTTGCCGTCCCTTAAAGTTCCGGTTGGACGAAGAAGCGCAAATCTCGCGCCCTTGTAATTTGTCCGGGTTCATCGCCAAACACATGGAACAGCCCGCCTTTCTCCATTCAAAACCGGATTCCGTAAAGATCTGGTCTAGCCCTTCCGCTTCCGCGGATTTGGCAATCTGTTGAGAACCGGGAACAACCAATGCGCGGATACCGGGCGCCACCTTTTTACCTTGCGCTACTTTGGCCGCTTCCCTCAAATCCGAGATTCTGCTGTTGGTGCAGGACCCAATAAAAGCAACTTGAATTTTTGTGCCTAGGATCGGTTGGCCCGGCTGCAAAGACATGTGTTGGTACGCTTCTTCCGCCGTCTCGCGTTCAGTCGCCGGGAAACTGTTTATTTCGGGTAAATTCTCGTTGATCCCTATCGCTTGTCCGGGGTTGATACCCCAGGTCACCATGGGTTCTATCTTGTGTCCATCCATAGAGACCAAATCGTCATAACGCGCGTCCGAATCGGAAGCGATGGATTTCCACCACTTCACAGACTTCGTGAACGAGTCTCCCTTGGGAGAAAATTCCCGTCCCTGCAAGTGATCAAAAGTGGTCTGGTCGGGGTTGACGTATCCCATGCGCGCGCCGCCTTCAATCGTCATGTTGCAGAGAGACATTCTTTCCTCCATGCTCATCCTCTCAATCACGTCTCCGCCATACTCGTAGCAGAAACCTATACCGCCGTTCACTCCCAATTTACGAATGATGGCGAGGATCACGTCTTTCGCGGTGACGCCGGGCCCGAGAGCACCATCGACGGTGATGCGCATCACCTTCGGCTTGCGCTGCCAGAGGGTTTGCGTCGCCAGCACGTGCTCGACCTCCGTCGAGCCGATGCCGAAGGCGAGAGCCCCGAACGCGCCGTGCGTCGCCGTGTGCGAATCGCCGCACACGAGGAGCATCCCCGGCAGCGTGAGGCCCTGCTCGGGACCGATCACGTGGACGATGCCGCGGCGCGGATCACCGACGCCGAAGAACCGCACGTTCTGCGCCCGGGTGTTGTTCGCGAGGGATTCGACCATCTCGCGGACTTCGTCGTCGGGCGCCGGCGTGCCCGGCAGCGTGAGGACGTAATGATCGGCGGTCGCGAACGACAGATCGG
>JACPSV010000021.1 GCA_016193115.1 Elusimicrobiota bacterium | reverse complement strand
TCCTTTCCTCGACCATCGTGTAAATGATAGGTAGTATGAGGAGGGTTAACATCGTTCCAAAGAATACGCCGCCCAACGTGGCCAGAGCCATGGGCGCTGTGAGGGCATTGCTCTGTCCGAGACCGGAAGCGGAAGGCACAAGCGCCAGAATCGTTGTAAAAGCGGTCATCAAGATTGGACGCAGACGATGTCCGCATCCGGTCACCACAGCTTCAGGCAAGGACAATCCTTCCTCCCTCAATTGGTTGATATGTTCTATCAAAACGATTCCGTTGCAAACGACGATACCTCCCAAAAGAACCATGCCCAGAAAGACAGGAACGCTTAAAGGTTTAATAAATATGAACATCGTAAACGCGATCCCGACTACCCCCAAAGGAACCGTGGTCATAATCAGGAATGGATGTAAAAGGGATTCAAATCCGGCAGCCATAATCATGTAAATCAAAACCGTCGCCAGAAGAAGAGCTAATATCAGACCGCCAAACGATTCTTTCATTTCCTGTTTTGTGCCGCCCAATTCTACGGAATAGTCTCTGGGCACCTTAACGGCAGTTAATTTTTTTTCGACTACTTCTACCACTTCTCCCAGACTTCTGCCCAAGACTTGAGCCGTGACCACGACGCCTCTTTGTTGATCCATTCTTTGGATTTCGCTGGGGCCGTAACCTGAAGAGATTGTAGCCACATCTCCCAGAGGAACCATGACTCCTTGAGGAGAACGAATGGTCACGCGGCTGATCGTAGAAGGATTATTTCGGTCCTCTTCCCTCAAACGAACCCGCACGCCGGTTTCCCGTCCTTGTTCCTTGTAGTATGTCGCAATAAACCCACGGACACCGATCATGGAGGAGCGGGAAATTTCCGAGACGGAAAGGCCGAACGCGCTGGCGCGGTCTTTATTGATTTCCACCCGGTTTTCAAACGAGGGCAGAGCTAAACTTGTTTTGATCCCCGTGAGACCCTGTATACTTTTTAAGGAGATCTGAAGATCGTCGGACATTTTGCGCAGGATGCCGAG
>JACPSV010000020.1 GCA_016193115.1 Elusimicrobiota bacterium | reverse complement strand
GTTTTCCCGCACCCGTCCGATCCTTCCAGAGTAATGAAAACTCCTCTTTTCATCTCAATCCCTTCTCATCAGTTCTACGATATGGGGCAACAAAGGCAGAACCGAACTCAAGGATTCTCGCGCTCCTCGCGGGGATCCGGGCAAATTGAGGAGGAGTGTTTTTCTCCGGATTCCACAAACGCCCCGGGACAAGAGAGAGATCGGAACCTTATCCTCCCCTCGATTTCTAAACAGAGAAAAAAAACGGATCATCTCCGCCGGGCCCGGCACTTCGCGCTCGATCACCTTTCGGGTGGCTTCCGGAGTGACGTCGGTTTGAGTACAGCCTGTTCCCCCAGTCGTCAATACCAGATCCAGGCCTTTTTGATCGCACCATTTTTTTAGAACCGTCGTGATCGCAGGTATTTTATCAGGCACGATCTTGTGAGAAACAACTATAAAACGGGTTTTGTGTTTCCCCCAATGGGCATGGCTCTTCTTCTTCCCAACAAAATTCGGATTCTTTTCCATGAGATCCCGAACGGCGATTCCTGTCCGATCCTCCCTCAATGCTTTCCTAGAGGTTGAACAAGTGAGTATTCCCACGCGAATGGAGTTAAGCATTTTTTGTCCCATTTCTTTTGTAGTGGCCGCTTTTGCCGCCGGTTTTCTCTTCCAGCTGGATCGTCTCAATCCGGGCGCCCTTCTCCACGGATTTAATCATGTCGTAAACCGTAAGAGCCGCCACGGAAACCGCGGTCAGGGCTTCCATTTCCACGCCTGTTTCCGCCTTCGTTTTCACGGTCGCGGTCAGAGAGACGCCGGACGGTTTGTATTGGAACGTGATTTCACAATGGCTGAGAGGTAAGGGGTGTGTGAGGGGAATGAGATCGGGTGTCTTCTTTGCCGCCAGGATACCGGCAATTTTGGCCGTCGTTAAAACATCTCCTTTGGGAACCCGTCCGGAACGAAGAGCAGTCAGGGTGGATGGCTGTAGGCGTACAAAAGCGGATGCGCGTGCGAACCGTTCTGTCGCGCCCTTAGAGGAAACGTCCACCATCCGCGCATGCCCTTGTGGATCCAAATGAGAGAAAAATTTTTTCATTGGGATTGTCGCAGGTTCGGCTAAGATTCGTCTCCAAAGGAGATGCCCAAAGACCGGGCTGCTCGGATCACATCGGAATCCAGAGGAACTTTTTTCATTTTGGAGATCGCTTTTTTAATGGAGACCGGCACTATATGCGGCGGTTGCAGAGCCGTCATCTGCCCAAATTTTCCCGCCTCAATCAGTTCCACGGCTCCCACCCCCAACCGCGTCGCCAGAAGTCTGTCGAACGTGGTGGGTTCTCCACCCCTTTGCAGGTGACCCAACACCAAACTGCGCGATTCGCGCCCTGTCTTTTTCTGAATTTCCTTCGCCACAAAATCTGCGATTCCGCCCAGGTGGGGATGTTCCCGTCCAACTTCTTTCTCTCCGGTCGTGACCATCTGACCGCCGTAAGGAATGGCTCCTTCCGCGCAGATGAGGATGGCGAATCGGGGCCCATGATTGTACCGTTCCTCCACTTTTCTGCAAACAGGGTCCATCCGGAAAGGTATTTCCGGAATCAGAATGACGTTAGCGCCGCCGGCAATGCCGGAATGTAGCGCTATCCAACCGGCGTAGCGGCCCATCACTTCCACGCACATAACGCGCTGATGGCTTTGCGCGGTGGAGTGAAGCTTATCCAGAGCGTCCGTAGCGGTAGAAACTGCCGTGTCAAACCCGAACGTGACCACTGTTTCCGAGAGGTCGTTATCAATGGTTTTGGGGATACCAACGATTGGAATCCCTTTCTCAAAAAGTTTTTGGGCAATGGTTAAAGAGCCGTCCCCTCCCACAGCCACCAAAGCGTCTAGTTTAAGTCTTTTGAAGTTCTTGACGACCAAATCGGATCGGTCTACGGTTTTGGTGGCCTTCGTTCCGGAAGAGACTGGCTGCTGGAAAGGGTTCCCGCGGTTGGTCGTCCCGAGGATCGTCCCGCCCAAGCGCAGTATGCCGGAAACATCTTCAAGATTCAGTTTCTGGACCATCCCAGGATTGAGCAGTCCTTCGAACCCTTCCCGAATTCCATAGATGTCCCAACCCCTGCTCAAAGCGCAACGCACCACCGCCCGAATCACCGCGTTCAAACCGGGCGCGTCACCTCCTCCCGTCAAAATCCCTATCCTCTTAATTGGTTTCATACTGTCGCCTCCATCCCTTAATAGAACTGAACATTGTAATCTTTGAGCTGACCTTTGCGATAGACAAATTTTGCCGAGAAAAAATTTTTCTTTTTCAGCCATTGCAGGAAGTGTCTGTCCCCATCCCATAAATGGAGATGTGTCAGATCTTTGTCCGGGATCCAGCGCAGGACACCTTCGTCACATTCTCTCATTTTACCGGTAAATTTTTGGACGGTAAAAAGAAACACGATCCAATCGTTTTCATCGTCGAAACCAGGGAACGTCAGCACTCCTCTTAACTGTGGATTTTTGATCTTGAGTCCGGACTCTTCCAAAACCTCCCGCGCCACACACTCTTCCGGAGTCTCTTCCAACTCCATTTTGCCGCCCAATCCGTTCCAGCGGCCATCGTGAATATCGTTCGGTTTCTTGATGCGGTGCAGCATCAAAGTTTTGCCGCCTCTCTGAACGTAACAGAGCGTCGCGCAAATCCTCATTGGGATATTCCTAGTGCCCGAATCCAGTCGTTCAAGGCCTCTTTTGTGCTTCTAAAAGCCAGGGTGTCCCAAGGAATTTCACCGGCGGAAAAGGTTTTGATTTCGCTCGATTCCGGACAGGTCTGCACAACGCCGCCCACCACATCTCCCAAATAGACCACCGTCACCACGCCCGCGTCTGAATAGGAGTAAAGTCCGAGGAGTCGCCCCAAATTCACGACCAGACCGGTCTCTTCCAACGTTTCCCGCGCGGCGGCTTCCGGAACCGTTTCGCCCAACTCTACAAAACCTGCCGGGTAGGTCCAAGCATTTTTTGCGGGTTCAATTCCCCGCCGGAGAAGAAGGATCTTCCCATCCTGGCTGGGGATCACGCCTGCCACGATTTTTGGATTTAAATAAACAATTTGACGGCAGAGGGGACAAACCAGCCTTTTGCGGTTCTCCTCTTCCACATATTTCTCTTCTAAAGAAGCGCCGCAGAGAGGACAGAATTGAGGGACAGGATGGATAACCGTGATCTGTTTGCCGGGCTGACTCTCAGAAATCATCCAGAATTTTCTCGAAAGGTTTGCGAATCGTCGTGAACGTGGGGGTATCCCGCAACGTGTAGCTGGAAGCTTTGGATTCCCTCAGTTCCATCACCAAGTCCAGAAAATCTTTGGGTTCGTTCGTCTCAAACGCCAGCACAAACTCTTGATCGTCCAACCCAAAAGAATAGGTGGTATTCAATTTGACGGAAGGATATTTGCCGCCGACCCGGATATGGTCGTCCATCATGGCCTGCCTCTGCTCATAAGACAAGAGGTACCACTCCCGCTTCTTCACGAAAGGATAGACAAAAAGATATTTATATTTTCCCGGCAGGATCCGCGTTCTGGACTCTGTGTGTTCCGGCGAGATTTTATCAATATAGGAAGATCGTTTGGTCATGGCGAGGTAAGAGTAGACAGGCGTCACATACTTGCCAAAACCAGTCTTAAAAAAACGCGCGCTCATCTCTTCGAATATTTCCAGACTCTCGCTAATCCTCCAAAACATGAAGTCGCACTCCGACCGGATACCCACCGTCGTGTAACTTAACAGAATCATCTTGGAAGCATATTCCTGGAAGGCTCGATTCGCTTCCTCTTTCCCCTGTTTCTGGAGACCGGGATCCAGCCGTCTCCATTCTGGCCGAACCTTAAAGAAACGAAAGTTGACGAACTGCCGTTTTACTTCTGCTTCTGTGGATGTCATGGATTGTCAGATGTCGAGATTCCTAACTTCTAGAGCGTGTTCTTCAATGAAGAGTCTGCGCGGTTCGACTTTATCTCCCATGAGGGTGGTAAAAATACGTTCTGCTTCCACGGCGTCTTCCAACTGCACTTGCAGGAGTTTCCGTCGGGCGGGATCCATTGTGGTTTCCCAGAGCTGTTCCGGATTCATTTCCCCTAACCCTTTATAACGCTGGATCGTGCAATCGGACCGGCCGGCTTCATGCACTGTTTCTAATAACTCAACGACGTCCGTGACCTCTTTTTCCAAGGATCCGCAGCGGACCCGGTAGAGAGGTTTCTTTTCCTGCGGCTTGTTCAAAGGGTCGCATCCGGCCGACTGCAGCTTTTTTATCACGGCTTCCAGTTTGGGTATTTCCCACAACTCTTTCACTTCGCTGCCCAGATCTTCGTCCGCCACGTCTAACACCTCTTCGCCGGAAGCTTTCATGTCCTGGGAGATTTTCTCCTGCCGGTGTTTTAGGTATTCGCCCTGAACCTTTTTCCACTCTTTTTCCGTATAATAAAGCGGGACGCCATTTTCTTGATCCACGCGGTAGAGCGGCAATTTCTTCTCCTCACGGAAACGTATATAGTCGTCCCAGCTCACACCTTTCTTATGCAGTTTCTTTCGCAAAGACTCTAGATCCGACAACCCGCTCAGGATTGCCTTGAGCGCCGCTTTTTCCAATTTTTCCGGTTCTTTCCCTTTCTCAATGCTAAACACCTCCGCGGAATTCAACCCTTCTTCCTGAAGATGCCGTTCCAGCTGTTCCTCAGTTTCCAGATAAATCTCCTTCTTCCCCTTCTTGACCTTAAAGAGAGGCGGCTGAGCAATGTAGATGTGCCCCTTCTCAATCAGGGACGGCATTTGACGGTAGAAAAACGTCAGCAAAAGAGTGCGGATATGCGCGCCATCCACATCCGCATCGGAGTTATGGCAACAAATACCCCCTATCCCCGCGACGAAATTTTCGTCTGACGCAACGGAAAAGTCGTAAACATTTCCATTACTAGACTGGGCTTGAGCGATCGATTTTATAGGCAACGCCATGAGGTCGCCTTCAAGGGACATAGTTTTCCTGTTCCAATTTCTAAAGTTGCCCTTAAACCTTTTCTCTATAAGAGAGGATCGCGCGCTACCCGCCCAGATGGGACGGAGCCGCTCCAGATCGGCGCGATCACATACGCTTACAATCCAGTGGCGATGTTTTGTTTGACAAGGCTTCCCGCGTATCATTCGAATCTTTCCATCCGGCTCCAGTTCGGAGAGGGAAGCAACGGCCCCGAAGGAGGAAAGCAGATAAACAATGCCGCTCGCAATATCTCTGGAAGAAGTGGCAAAAGAGATTCTCCCAGAAGCGGTCGTCCCGTCTCCTAGAAAATAACCTTTCAGAAATTCAAGTCTCAACTGTTCCGAAACATTGAATACAATGTCCGGAATTTTTTTTGTGGTTGAATAGACATTGAGAAATCCAAACAAATTCTGCCAAACCAAAACAGCAACCCGATTGACCAATTTCAACTCGCCGCGTGTTTCATCGCTGAGATAGTTCCGTGATTCCAAACCAAAAACAGTATTGAAGGCGTCCCTCATCGTAGAAACAAGTTTTTGATTTCTCGCCCCCATTGCAAGCCGAATTCCTTCCCGATCGGAACAGGAACCTTCCGCCATATAAAAACCTAGAAGCAGCATTAATTCTGGAGTGATTTCAAGAAACCTCTTTATCCCTTTATCTGAATGATGCTCTGGCGTCAGCCGCAAATCTTCTCTGGAGCCAAACCATTCAACATCCTCGCCGCTCAACTCCGAAAGTTGAACATAAGGTCTTACTTTATTTTTGGGGGATCCTCGATACTGTTCTTCCCAAACGCGCTCTAGCCAGCTAGACCCAATCTCTACCCGGGACATCACACTTTCAATATCCGCGCCGATTGTTTTCAGATACGCGATCCAGTTTGGGAGTGTCGGTCTGTTGCGCCCTTTTTCCCAAGAATAAAAAGTAGCGGGCTGTTTGATACCCACGGAAGCGCAGATCTCTTCCTGGCTGATACCCGTTTGCCGTCTCCGCCCTGCCATTTCAAGTCCGACATATTCGGGAACGTTCACCCTGGGAGCCGTATATTCTTTCCTATCGTTATATTCGCTCAGAACTTTGGATTTGAACCATTCTTCTACCGCCGTTCCTCGCACCCAAACTTGTCTGGCAACATCCGGCAATGCGCGCAACTCTCGCAAAAGATCAATGCGCTTGACTTTGGTTTCTGTTAAGCGGATGCTTCTGGGAGCAACTATTTTGTCCCCAATCTTCAGTTCATCGCCTCTCTTCGTAGTCATTTTCCCATTTTCAAAAACAAACACACTATGACTGGCCGTCACACGCACGCTGCGTCCATAAGCCACTCTAATTTCAAACAGAGATTCCTCAACGGGATGACGAATCACTGCCTGGATGGGGCGAAACTTTGTCTGAAAACTATTTCTTCCAAAGCAAAGCACCTCACCAATGGGCTTATCTTTGGAAGACAGTTTATCATACCGTCCTCGTTCTCCAGAAGGATTCCCCAGTATAGGATCAATGAAATTGCCGATCGTTGTCATTCTAACTCCATGTTGATCCTTCACAAAAACATGTTCCTGCGCGTCCACACTCATAAGAATGACTTTATTATACCGCAGCTTGGAATAATCAAATCCGCTGCCTCCGCTTTCTTCGCCCGGCTTGGATTCACCCTCTTTAGTCTCCTCCCGCCCAACGCCGCACCCCAACGCTGTAATCATCGTGCGGATCTCTTCGTTGGCTAACATTTTCGTGAGACGGGATTTCTCCACATTTAAAATTTTCCCTTTGAGCGGCAAGATCGCCTGGGTCTTCCTGTCCCTGCCTCCCTTAGCGCTGTTATGAACAAAAACTCCACACGCCAAAGCAAAATTATGAGTCCCGGACACTTCTAAATCATAGACATCCACCGTTTGGTTAAGACTTTTCACTTCC
>JACPSV010000024.1 GCA_016193115.1 Elusimicrobiota bacterium | reverse complement strand
CGTGTGCAAAGGATACGATTGAAAGCCATAGAGCCTTTTTCCTTTCACGAGCAGTCCCTTGTTGAACCATCCTTCAAAGAAGTAATGGACGTCCCACCAGTATTGAATGGCGCCTAATCCGATCACGAGTGCGGCTGTGAACAGTGTCCATCGCAGAATATTCTCCGTTTTTTCCCGCACAACTCCGGCCGCAAGAGGCAGGATCAGATAAGGTAAAAAGTTCCAGACTTTGGAAAAGGATTTGAGACTGTTCAATGTCACTTTGCCTTGGCTGAACCAAATTGTAGAGGATGCCCAGAAGAAAAAAAGACCAATAAAAACAATGGAAAACGGCAATTCCAGCTTCGGTCTCAATTCTTTTTGAAAAAGGAGGATAATTGTGGAAACACAGATCAGGAAAAGGGCCAGGTTCGTGGCTGTGAGTGAAATGGCGAGAAATAGACCAAAAAGGATGAGAGAAAACTCTAACCCTTTCTTCATTAGAGAGTTCATGAAGTCACATTCTTATTTTTCTTGTATGCTTTCTGAATAAAGAGAAAATAACCCAAAATTTCCGTGAGCAGATCGTGCAGGCAAGCAATTAATCCTTCCATTCCATCTAAAAACCCCAGTTTGAAAACGTATTTTCTCAAGAACCTTCCCCATGGTCTGAACCCGCAGAACCAGAATGCGTTCAGGGTTGAGTTTTTAACGCCTTTTTGGAGGAGTTGTTCCGCCCGGAACCGTGAGAAAAGATCCAACTTTTTTTGCCAGGTCTCCATATCCGGATAGGAGTCATGGAGAATTGGATGGGACAGAGTTCCTACGGTTCCGGCGCCCTCCACCCTTTCATGCACGATATCCGACGAGAAGCGGCAGGCCTCCCTGCGAAAAAGGCGGGTTTGAAAATCAGGGTATTTTCCGCCCCGTTTTAACCAGCGGCCAAAATAGAAATTTTTCCTGGGAAGCCGGTAGGCATTCTGAGGATGAGGAAGGGAGAGAGTTCTTCGGATTTCATCGCAGAGTTCTGCGCTTGCTTGCTCGTCCGAATCTATCAGAAAAACCCAATCGTGAGAAGCCTGTTCCAAGGCGAACTGCTTTTGCGCGCCAAAACTTTCCAAAGGACGTTGAAATATTTTGGCGCCTTGTTTCCTTGCTATTTCTAGAGTTGGATCGGTGGAGCGATCATCCACCAAAATAATTTCGCTGGCCAGATTTCGCACGGATTCCAAGCACGGTCCCAGGGTTTTGCTTGAATTGTGGGTTAGGAGGAGGACAGAAATTTTAGGGGCAGGAACGGATGGAGAGATTTCCATTTACGGATTTATTTCATTGATCGTGATGGATATATTTTCCGCCTGTAGTGGGACGGGGTTCTTCTCATAAGCGCCCAGAAGGTCTCCTGGATTTTTCGTGATGGCGTCGCCGTCTTTGTCCACGCGCACCGTCAGATTAAGAGGGACGTCTAAGGGTTTGCCTGCCAGCATGCGGCTCTGCTCTGTCAGGTGGAAAGAATAAGGATAGTTTTTTCCTGTAAATTTCTGCACGGCTGCCGGCGGCCCTCCGATTGCGGGCCTGGCGATCAGGAAAATAGTGTCGTTTGCGCTGGCACGACGGAGGAGATTCGTGTCCAATTGGATCGTTCCGGAAATATCCAGTTGAACCACTTTCTTCTCCTCTTTCCGGGAGCACCCCGCCCCGGTAAACAGGAATAATATAAGAATAAATTCAGTAACCTTTCTTTTTTCCATAATCTCGCGCCAAAACAATAATTCTATCAAATTTAAGTGGCATAGAGAGAACATTAAACCTTAAAATTTGCTATTTTATTAGTAAGGTGTGTTATGCTAGATAAAATCAAGGCAGTTGCGAAAAATATAAAGTTTGAGTTAAAAGTCTGGAAGCTCATCTTTAAGGATGCTCGGACTCCGTGGATCGCCAAACTTTTGCTCGCGCTTGCGATCGGGTACGTTTTAATCCCTTTTGATTTGATACCGGACATTATCCCCGGAATCGGACATTTGGATGATGTGATCATCGTGGTTTTGGTCGTTTACATTGCCATGAAACTTATCCCTAAAGAGGTGGTGGAAGACTGCCGCGCCAGAGTCCGCTACGAAGTTTGAAAGATGAAAATCCTCTTTTTAACCCACACGTTTCCTTATCCGCCCCACGACGGGATGCGTTCGACCTGTTACCAGCTTATCAAACATGTTTCCCAACGCCACGAGACGGTTCTTTTGAGTCTGATTGAGTCCGAAGAGGAAAAACGTCATCTGCCTGAGATTTCCCGTTGGTGTAAAAAGGTCGAGGTCGTGCGTCATTCCATTCCCAGATCACCAGGGCAGAGATTGGGGAACATTCTTTTCGATTCAGACCCTTTTTGTGTGACGCAATTTTTTTCTCCCCAGTTTGAGAGCCGTTTGAAAGAGATCGTCCTTCGGGAGAAGATTGATCTGGTTCATTTTCTTTCCGTCAATGTTTCCGGTTATTTGCCGGCAGTTGAGAAAGTCCCGGCATTATTTTTTCCCCACGATTCCGTTTCCATGCAGTTTTACAGGAATGTTCAGCGGGAGAGCAATCTTTTGCGCAAAATCTATATGTTCGCCCAATGGAAGAAGATGAAACGTTTTGAGGAAACGAGGATCCCTCGTTTCAGTCAGACCGTGGTTGTATCGGAAGTAGACAGGCGGTGGCTCTTAGAACTTTGTCCTCAATCGGACATCTCAGTGATTCCGGGCGGGGTGGACTGCGACTATTTCAAACCACAACCAGAGCTGGAAGACAAAACTCCTTCCGTTCTCTTTCGAGGCGTCATGAATTTTCCTCCCAACCGGGATGCGGCGCTCTATTTTCAGGACAAAGTGATGCCTTTGGTTTTACGGGAACTGCCGGATTTATGTTATTATATTGTAGGCGGTCAACCGACATCCGAAGTTCAGAATTTATCGGACGGAACGCGCACCAAGGTCACAGGTTTTGTGGAAGATATGCGTCCTTGGATGGCGAAAGCCACGGTTCATGTCTGTCCCATGCAGAGCGGATCAGGCATGAAAAACAAGATTCTGGAAGCGTGGGCCATGGAAAAAGCGGTGGTAGCAACGTCCTTGGCTTGTGATGGCATACAGGTGGAGCATGGGAAGAATGTGTTAGTGGCCGATAACCCGAAAGATTTTGCCAGGGCGATTGTTCGGTTGGTAAAAGATCGGGATCTAAGGGAAAGTTTGGGAAGGAATGGAAGACAAATGGCGATAAAAAATTACAGTTGGGACTATGTTCGGTCCCAATTTGAAAAGGTGTATGAAAAAATGGTTATCCCTGCCGGAAATTCCATGAAATCCGTGAATTCCACCGCTCTGTAGGAACAGACTATGAAAATTTTATTCTTGTATTGGAATCATCCCGTAGAACCTCTGGGGTTGATGTATCTCTCGAGCGTTTTGAAACGGAATGGCCATCAAACTAAGCTGGCCATTATCGGCGGGAAGAAACCGATTTCGGAGGTTGTGGCCGAATTTCAGCCGAATATGGTGGCCGCTTCCGGCATGACCGGAAGCCACATCGAGTTCATGGAGATCGTCACGGGCCTGAAAAAAGAGCATTCTTTTCTTTCCGTCATGGGCGGTTCCCATCCCACGTTTCATCCCGAAGTGATCGAGGAATATAAAGATTTGGATATTGTCGTGCGCGGGGAAGCGGAAAAGTCCGTGGAAGAGTTGGTCAACGGTTTGCAGGGCGGATCCGACGTCACCCACATTCCCAACCTTTGGGTCCGGAAAAACGGCCAGATATTTAAGAATGAGATACGGGATTTGAATGAGGGGATTGATGATCTTCCGTTTCCCGATCGGGATCTGGTCTATGAATATCCTCTGTGGGAGAAACAGCCGATCCGCCATTTTATCGCTTGCCGGGGATGCGCCTACCGTTGCACCTATTGTTTTAACAATGCCATCGTAGATCTTTATAAAGGAAAAGGAATGTGGGTGCGATGGCGCTCGCCGGCCAGAGTGGTTCAGGAAGTGAAGGACGTGATCCAAAAATATGGCGGCAAGTTTGTTTATTTTCAGGACGACATCTTTATCATGGACAAGAAATGGTTGAAGGAGTTTTCCAATCTTTACAAACGGGAAGTGGGGCTTCCTTTCCATTGCCATGTCCGTCCCAATCTGGTGGACGAGCCTTCGGCTAAACTTTTGAAAGACGCGGGATGCTATTCTGTGCACATGGCGTTAGAAACCGCGGATGACGAATTGAGAAAACTGATCGAGCGGGACATGCCCAAAGAGACGATTTTGAACGCTTCCCGTTACCTCAACCAAAACGGCATCAAAATCATGCTGCAGAATATTCTGGGATTGCCGACCAGCACTCTGCGTCACGATTTTGAAACCTTGGAGATGAATATCGCTTGTCAGCCGCTGTATGCGTGGTGTTCCATTTTTCAACCCTATCCCGGATTGGAATTGACCCGTTACGCTCAGACAAAAGGGCTTCTGGAGGCGAACCACGATCAGATCGGCCAGAAATTCTTTGAATCTTCGATCTTGAAAATTGGACACAAAAAGCAGAGGGAATTTCTGCAGAAGTGGTTTGCCATCGCTGTCGCCTATCCTTTTCTTTATCGTTCCAAAGCGCTGCAATTGCTGATCTCAATGCCGGATCTGCCATGGATTCGCAAGTTTTATCATTGGGCTTATGACCGATTTCGACGCAGCCGTGACAATCAGCTCTACGGTCTGAACTTGGACAAGTTTAGCGCCATGGAATAGGCGTTGTACCGGATGAAGCGTTTGTGGGAAGGTTGGAAGAAATTTTCTTTAGTTTTTGGGACGTTCATGTCCCGTGTCATTCTAACCGTTTTGTATTTTGTTTTGCTTCCACCGTACGGACTAATCATGCGGTTTTTTTCGGATCCTCTGCAGATGAAGACTACGCCTGAACACAGCGCTTGGAAACCTCATTCGAAAATAGAAGGCACTCTCGGCGAATTAACGAGGCAGTACTGATATGAATATCCTGGGAATTAGTTGTTTTTATCACGATGCGGCGGCCGCCCTGATCTGTGACGGGATATTGATTGCGGCTGCGGAAGAGGAACGGTTTTCGCGTAAAAAACACGATCACGATTTTCCTGAACGCTCAATTGAGTTCTGTTTAGAGCGTGCGGGCATCACACTTCAAGATGTAGACTATGTGGTTTTTTATGAAAAGCCATTCTTAAAATTTGAGCGTCTTCTCTTTTCTATCCTGGCAGGATATCCCAATTCCTTGGGCGTATTCCGCGAATCCATGATTGCATGGTTATCGGACAAGTT
>JACPSV010000040.1 GCA_016193115.1 Elusimicrobiota bacterium | reverse complement strand
GTTCACCGTTCGCGTTATAGGTGGTCAACCGAGGCGATTCCGAGTCCCCGCTAAATGTTCCCATGAAAACGTCTCTCTCGGAAAGCACATTCAAAACTGAACTCTTTCCCGTTCTCGTTCCTTTAGCATCGAACTTTTCATATATGACCTGATTGATCGCCCCAATAAACCCTTGACCTTCAAAACCCAATTCGTTCTTTTTCAGACTCGTCAACAGGCCAATATGTTCTCCCGTCACGTACCGTCCCGTGATGCGCGTCGTGGTTCCGTTTTCCCCCTTCTTTTCCAAATAGCCCTGACCGTCGGGACTCACCACAAGGGAGATGTTTCCTCCCGGCCCGCCAAACTTAACCGTCCATTCACCCCCTACGGCTTTGAGGCCCACCACTTCCACTCCTGTCTCAAGAGTGAGTTGACCTCCGTTCAGAAGGAATTGACCGTCCCTCATTTCCACTCTCCCGCTCACGAAAGCCATGTTGTTTTTCACGGAATGCACGCGGGCCACGGTCTGCACGTTTTGTGGAGCCTCGCCTTTCTCTCCGCTGCCGCCTAACTCAATGCCGAACCTTTGCCCGTCAAATAGGCCGCCCGTAATGGCGATTCGGTCTCCCACGAGAGTCCATTGCGCCTGTGTCACGCTCACAGTCACGTTCTTTCCCAACTCGCCTAAACGATTCACCTGGAAAACCTTCTCGCCGCCAAAAATTTTCTTGCCGTCCGTCGTGCCCAACTCTACCACCATCCTGCCATCCAGATTGATCTCAACTTTGGATGGGTCCATCCCCATCCCCTTATAAATTTCAGAAGGTTGGTTCCCGCGGCTGTCCATATAGACTTTGTCACCCACGACGTGGATGAGACCGCCCAACGACCCATCCGTGATATTGGATGGTTCTGCGCTGCCTATACGGGAAGTAGGCGCATCTTCTGAATGAAGCGCAACCATTTTGAGTCTCTCTTGCACCTGAGGCATTGTTTTAATTCCCTCTCCCTCTTGGGGTTGAGGGGATGGTGAGTGAACGTGTATCCTCAGGTCAGAATTTGCAGCGGCCAGAGTTCCCATCAGGATGTCCATCATGTTTTGGATTACGCGGCCTTGACCGTCATAGAGGCGCGCGGAACTGGCTTTCTCCACTTGCCCGATGATTCCTGTATCCAGGGTAAACGTTACTCCAAAGAGTTCGGCGTCTTTCATACCTGACTTCTCTTTGTTCCAAACGATCAGGGACTGAGCGCCCACCATTTTCCCAACCACATTGTAGACAGGATTGGTGACGGTTAGAAGTGTTTGGTTTTGAGCTGGGGCAACGAAATGCGCAACTTCATCGCCGGAATTGTTGGAAACTTTGGAAACATGTCCATTGGGAATGTCCACTCCGATAGAAACCACGCTGCCGACGGAGAATTCTCTGCGGATGAGAATGTCTCCTTGGCCTGTGTCTACGACTAATTTCTTGGGAGTCGTCCACAAACTCTGCCAGAAGTTTTGCGGAGGGAGACCCACAACGACTTTCACTTCGTAAGGAATTGTGCCTCTTTGTCCGGCGCGGTCCGCATAGTTGACGGCCATCCCTTCCAAGGACAGTCTGTGGATAGGAGCAGAGTTCGTCAAACCGGAAAGTTTCATGTCAGAATAGATTTTTTGAGCGCTGAAATTTCCCGCCACAGAAATTGGCTTTCCGTTCGGTTGAGAAATGTGAGAGAACACCAGATAGCCGTAAGGCGAGGTTCCCTCGTTCACGCGCACCTTCTCCCCTTGGGCAACGAATTTCACTCCGGCAACGATCACATCGGACGCTGCCGTAATAATTTGGCCGGATCCCACAAGATCGCTGCGCAGATTGCTTGCCTGCAATGAGCCGTCCCGATTCAGTTTGAAGGTGAAACGGGCGATACCCTTAGAATCAATGAACCTTTCCGCGCCGCTTTCGGTCAAACTTTCCCGCCAATCCTGGGGCAGAGTCGCGTCATCTTTCAAGGAAACAACCAGAGCGCCTTTCCCTTGGGAATCGAATTGCAGGGTCAGGAGAACATTTTTTAGGTCGCCCGATCCGATTTTGTTCTGTAGAATAGAGAGAGGAATCAAAATATCCTCTAAAGAGGGGTCTCCGGCGCGGTTCTTCACGAGATCCATGAGAGAGTTCTGTACCTCTGACGACTCTAACGATAACTCGAATTTCACGTCCAGAACCCCTGTATCTCCAGACCGGTTTTCGCCGGCTCTAATTTCCGCGACAGAGTTTTGAAACGCCGCGTTCCCTTGTATCAGTCCCACCGCTTTTGCGAGCCGTGAGACATCTCCCAATTCGCGGCCGTTGAACGTAAGGATGGCTTTTTGCGACTCCCCAGTTTTCCCGTCATTCCGTTTTTCTCCGTCATTCCCGCGAAAGCGGGAATCTAGTTCTCTGGATTCCCGCTTTCGCGGGAATGACGGAGTGAGGGATGGGAATGACGAGATCAGGGTCTCCATTGAGAGGTACATTCCTTTAAATACGACTCCTTTCTGAGATGCCAAAGTGGTCAAATCTTCAAATAAAGCTTGCGCTTGTCCATCCTCTACGGTTCCGGAGAGACCCACTTCTCCGGTTTTACCGTCCACCAACACATGGATAGTATGATCTTCGATTATAAAGTAGTTTCGGGCTAGATTTTCGATAGAATTATCTCTTATCTGCGAGAGGTTCACTTTCAGACGGAAGGTTGTTTTTCCCATCGCAGGATCGTATTCGAAACCGATGAGCGCATTGTTGGCCGGTTTCAACAAACCGCCCCCTCCGCTGATTCCTTTTGTGAGGACTGTCTGAGTCGCCGAACTCAACGCGCCGAACTGCACCGTGCCGCGCACTTTATTTTTTCCCGTGGACGGATCTTTGGCTAATTCCACGCTT
Source organism: Elusimicrobiota bacterium (assembly GCA_016193115.1). Lineage (GTDB taxonomy): Bacteria > Elusimicrobiota > Elusimicrobia > 2-02-FULL-39-32 > 2-02-FULL-39-32 > JACPSV01. The sequence goes on along the minus strand of JACPSV010000040.1, from coordinate 774 downwards.
TGAGGCAGGTAACCGTTTTTAAAGTTTTCGTTTAAGAACCCGCCTATAGAAATGTCCCGCGAGACCCGGATCTCGCGGTTAGATCCTTCGAGCCGCGCATGGAGAGAAGCGGATTGAACGTTCCCTTCCTTTGTAATCGCAAATGTATACCGTTTGACTCCGCCCACAGACGTCGTTTGAATCCCTTGGTCCTCCAAACTTTCTTTCCAGGATTTCAAATCTTCCGATTTTTCCAGAGTGGTTTCGTTCATGCTCACAATCAGAGCGCTTCTATCTTCTTGGCCATACTCCAGAGAGATTTGGATTTCCTGATCCTTCAGATCTAATTTTGTCAGTTTATCTTGCAAGATTTTTAAAGGTTCGCGCGTATCGTCGTCGCTATTTTGGGTCAGGAGCGCAATTTTAGATTTGTCGCTATTGGATTGAATCGCAAGATCGAACTTAGCGCGGGTGACAGAAGATTTTCCTTCTTTCCCCACCCCAAACCGAATCTCCACATTCGAACGGGTAAAGTTTTCTTTGAAAATTCCAAACATTTTTGACGCCTGAGAAGAGGGAAGATCCTTAGCCGTCAGGGCGACCATCTTTCCCGCGGAACTGCGGACAAGAACCGTTTTGCCGTCTAGTACCAGACCTTGTCCAAGTTTAGAGTCAAACGCCTCCCTAAAACTGTTTCCAAAGACCGATCGCGCTTGTTTGAGATTAACTTCCAGCCGTTTCATGCCGGGCGTTTTGGCGCCCTCGGGAGCCGCGCTCAACTTTTCTAACAGAGTG
>JACPSV010000039.1 GCA_016193115.1 Elusimicrobiota bacterium | reverse complement strand
TCTCTTTCTTGATCTCTTTTGTGAGATCAGAGCGCAGCTGCTCAATCTCTCCATGTAGATCAGAGCGAACCTGACTGGTCTCTTTCTTGATCTCTTTTAAGAGATCAGCGCGAACTCGACCGGTTTCTTTCTTGATCTCTTTTAAGAGGCGAGTGCGGGTCTGTTTAATTTCCCGCGATACAGTTTTTAAGGTGGTTTTCATAAACTTCTCCTTTTGATACTACTATTTTTGTCCAACCTTGCGCAACTCACCTTAAATTGTAATGAACTCAGACAAAATCGTAAACAACCTAATTATATGTATCTAGGCAGGGAAAAAGTGGACTGGGACTAGAATTTTATCCCTAATGTCACGCGATGAGATCCGGCGGTGGACTCTACCGTCAGGGGCCATAAGAATCCGTAGTCTACCGTTAGGGAATAGTTGGAACCTAGATTTTTCCCGTAACCCAGACCTCCACCCAACTGATCCAGATCGCTTCCCGCGCGGACAGCGACTTCTCCTTGCATAAACTTGATCTCGGTTCCCGCATGCGGTCTCATTTTGCTGTTGCGAACAGTCAAGTCAAATGGAATTTTCAGGTTCTTCCATTCATAGACAGTACCTGCCGCCAGCTCCTGAGGCAGTTTTTCCTTATCTTTGAACCCTATCTCCGGCTGGTTCAAGGACTTAAGAGAGACGCCAAACGAAAATCCGTTCAGAATCTCAAAGTCCGGTTTCGTGTAGAGATGGATATCAAATGCGGGAACACCCTTAGAAGATCCATCCTTAAAGAGGGGATCGCCGGACGCCCTGTCATCCAAAGTAAATTTCCGCAGGAGATATCGGGCGCTGATTCCTAAACTAAAAATGCCTTTCATATCCGGAACCAACGACGCCACATCTTCGCAATAGCCGATCACAACGGTATCTTCGCGGTAGAGATCTGACGTTCCAAAACTACCCCATCCAATTCCCACTCTCCGCCTTTCTCCTAAAGGGTGGAGGTACCCAAACTGACTTAATGAAAGGTTCACCCCGCTCAAATTAGTGAAGAGACGCGCATAACTGAAACTCGCGTCTTTCCCGCGCGCTTGAATGAGTCCCGCCGTATTGTAGAAGATCCCAACAGAATCGTCCGACAAAGCCTCGTAGGCCCCGCCTAGGGAAGCGACCCGCGCCGACCAGTACCTCTCCTCATACGCGCTCCATGCGACCCTGCAGAAATGAAACGGAACCAACCAGAGGAGGAGCGCCAAAAACAAAAGACGTCTCAACCTGTTCATCGCGCAACCCCAATGACGCCCGAAACGCGGTAAGTGGTCGTTTTCACCTGATACAGATAGTCCCCGCTTTCTACGGTTTCGCCGTCCTCATTCTTTCCGTTCCAAACGCTGAGGTTGACCAACTTTTTGATCTCACGTCCGAAGGTATTAAAAATCCTGATCTCATAACTTCCCGAGACGCCAAACTGCGCCAAATCGTTGACCCCGTCTCCGTTGGGAGTGATAACCTTTTCTTTGGGTCTCACTTCTTCCGCCGTTGGGTCTCCGGCTGGGAAAAGTCCATAGATGCTAAAATGGGAGATGGGCACACTCACAGTATTGGACGCCACATTCACGGTTCCGCCCAGATTTCTCCATTCGAGTCCGTCATACCAGAATATCCTCATATTTCTTTCATCAAAGTTACTCCCATCTACCAACCCATCTTGATCTGTATCAGAATATCCAACCGTGATAGTGACTGGACTAGCGAAGACTGTTCCTGAAGGGCCAAACTCAACTGCCGCATCGGTAGTCTGATTGCCTTTAGGAGGAAGAGAGGAGGATGGCATTGGTCTGTAGGTAAGCACGGTATCTTTGGGCACACTGCCGGCAGGAATGTCTATCCGTGTG
>JACPSV010000038.1 GCA_016193115.1 Elusimicrobiota bacterium | reverse complement strand
CTGTGATCGCCTCGGATATCCCTACCCATCGGGAAGTCTGTAAAGATGGAGTCGCCTACGTGAACCCAAACGATTCGGCTCAGATCGCGGAGACGATTCAGAACGTGGTGGAAGATACCGCTCTCAGAGATTCCCTCAAAAAGAAGGGATGGGAACAATCTAAAAATTATAGCTGGATCAAAACAGCGCAGGAGACTTTGAAGATATTTCAGCTCGCATTTCATGCTTCGGCTTAAGGATCCTCTATGAAAAAACTTTCCATCATTGTTCCGGTTTATAACGAGAAAAACACGATTCAGTCTCTCTTAGAAAGGGTGCGGTCAACTCCCTACTCTAAGGAAATTCTAGTCGTGGACGACGGCTCAACGGACGGAACGAGGGAAATTCTTAAGAAACTGAACGATCCTGAAATCGCGCTTTTATTTCACGAGAAAAATAAAGGTAAAGGAGCCGCTATCCGAACGGCTATCCCCAAAGCGACCGGCGAAATTATACTCATACAGGACGCAGACCTAGAATACGATCCCAAAGACTATGCCCTCTTGCTGGGACCCATATTGGACGATCGCGCGGATGTGGTGTACGGATCCCGGTTTCTGGGAGGACCGCACCGGGTACTTCTCTTCTGGCATTACATGGGAAACTTAATCTTTACATTGCTCACCAATATCCTTTACAACATCAATCTCACAGACATGGGAACCTGTTATAAAGTTTTTCGCGCAGAAATTTTGAAAGCGATTCCTCTGCGGAGCGACCGGTTTGGGTTTGAGCCAGAAATCACCGCAAAAATCTGCAAACGAAAGCTGAGGATCTACGAAGCCCCGATTTCATACAGCGGGCGCACCTACAACGAAGGCAAGAAGATATCCTGGCGAGACGGATTCGTTTACCTCTGGTGTCTCCTCCGCTACCGCTTCTCTGATTGAAAAAAATAATAAATAAAGAATGAAAATTGGATTTGACGCGAGGATGATCCGTCATTCGGGGATCGGGACTTATAT
>JACPSV010000139.1 GCA_016193115.1 Elusimicrobiota bacterium | reverse complement strand
GGGATCTTCCGCAAGGGCTTTGACGATTGCCTCCGTTCCCTCAATATCCTGATCGGGAATTTTGAGATCTTTGCTTTCCTTGTGCAAAACCCGGATATGGCCTGTGATGATGCCCGTCGCTTTCTCGATGAGTTGGACCTGCACGCTCTCGATCAGGCTTTGGCCAAACATAATGGCCGCAAAACCGCAACCGATAGAAACGATCGTAATCAGGCTTCGCCGCTTGTTCCTTCCCACGTTCCGCCACGCCAATCGAATCATGGTTTTTCTCGCCGAAGCTCGGTCATGGTATTTTTCGCCGAAGATTGGTCACGGTTTTTTCATCGCGATTGTAACAGCCTTTCCAAACTAAAAAAGTTGTCTGGGAACGAAACGCCAAATTCTATCTTGCGGTAATGAATCTGCGTGCTTTGTCCCGCTTTCCGATGGGAAGCGCAGACCATGCGGGTAGGAACTTTCCTGCCTTGCATCGTGCGCACTTCGGAAAAAGCGATCGTCCGAATCAGTTCCCCCCGCTCGCTGTAGTCTTCTTCCAAAACAGGTAACGCGGCGCCGTCAGGATAGAGATCCGCTAAGAGGATCACTTTCCCCCACACCACAGCGGCGTCGGGGTTGGGAAGACATTCCACCCGATAGCGTTTAATGCCGTCCGCCTGATCTTGAACCTCCAAAACCTGATGGGTATAATCTTTGACGATCGAGTCTGCTTTCACAATATCTTCGTATGTAAAATCCGATCCCATCCAAGAACTCTGCATCATTGTAGGCGGAATCTTGATCACCCGTTCCACGGAAGGTTTCCAAACCCACATCTCTTTGTGCAAACGAAGAGTGGCCGTGCCTTTATCTTTGGGCGGTTGGTGAATCAAAATCAGGGCTTCCTGACGGTCGCGGTTCCAGCCTTCGACTTCCAGGCTGCGGCTCCAACGGGAGGTTGTGATCGTCATTGTCAGGTGCACGTGGCTGGCGTCGCCGCGCAGGGTTTTGTTTGCCCGGTCCACGATCTCCTGAACAGACAGTTTCGCCCATGCTGGAAAAGATAGAAAAAGGAAAATGAAAAATGCTGCAATGAACCGGGACATCGTCTCTTATTATCTTACAATGGTATAATGATGAACGTCAATGATCAAAAAAATAGGGGTGGCGTTGTTTGTATTGATTTCACTCCCTAACTTTCTGGTAGCGGAGAGGGAAAGTTCGGGAATACGGTTGACGCTTATGGACTGCTATCATCGGGCTCTGGAGAAAAGTGAAAATATCCGGATTCAGGCTCAGAACATTGTTCAGGCGGAACTGGAAAAACAGCGGGCTTTGGGAACCGTTCTCCCAAACCTGAAATTTAATTTTTCCCAGACTTATCAGGATACCAGCGGCGTGGAAGGCGGGAGCGGCGGCGTCGGCGGCACTTTTACCAGAAGCGAGAGACCGGAATCCAAGTTCGTTCTCAAACAGGAACTCTTTTCCGGGTTCAAGGAGTTTGCCGCTCTCTCCGCTTCCAAATCTCTCAGCCAAAAAGAGACCTTTCTCTTAAAAAATGTGGCCAAACTGCTCTTCCGCGAGATCGCTCAGTCCTTCTATCAAATCACCCAACTGAAAAAAGATTTGGAAAACGTTCAGACAATCCTGATTTTTACCCAGGAACGAATTAAAGAGCTGCAGTCCCGCGTTCAGTTGGGCAAGTCCCGCGAAAGCGAGATGTTGAGCGTGGAGTCCCAGTTGTTCATGTCCAGATCGGAAGAGGAGAAAATCAAGGGAGAACTGGAAATTGCCCGGGAAAATCTTTCCACGCTCCTCGGCATGGAGACAGACTCCTTCCAAATTGCGGAAGATCCCGATTCCAACGATCCCGTGGAACTCATGGAAACCTATCTGGGAAAAGTCGGCCAGAGAACGGAAATCAGAGCTCAATCCGAAGAGATTCAGGCCAGACGGCAGAACGTGAAAATCGCGCGAGCGCAATTTTTCCCCCACGCGAACTTTACGGGCAACTACTATACGAAACGGGTAGGGTTTCAAGAGCCGATTGATTGGGACGTTCTTCTCAATTTAGATATTCCCATATTTCAGGGAAGAATCGCTCAGTCCGCGTTGCGAAGATCCAGCTCTGAACTGAAACAGTCAGAACTGGAACTGTTACGTTTGAAACGCAACGCGGAATCAGAAGTCAGAAAAAAGTTTCTCCTTCTGAAATCTGCTCTACAACAGCACAAAACTTTGGTGGACGCTTATAAAAAATCCGAAGAAAGTTACCGCGTGCAGACAGGAGAGTATCGCTTGGGTCTGGTCAACAATCTGGAAGTGCTCCAAGCCCTGAACCAACTCCAGGAAACCAAACGGAATCTGGATCGCATATTCGTGCAAACAAAACTCTACCGCATAGACCTAAAAATCGCCGTCGAAGAGCTGCCCCAGTGATGGACAAACTTTAATGACCCTTTCGGATATCTCGATCAAAAAGCCGGTTTTCGCGTGGATGCTCATGGCGGCCATGATCTTGTTCGGATGGATTGGGTTTACGCGTATGGGAGTCAGCCAGCTTCCGGACGTGGATTTTCCCATGGTGAACGTTTCGATTTCGTTCGAAGGAGCGGCGCCGGAAGTCATGGAGACCGAAGTGGCGGACGTCCTGGAAGACGCGGTCATGACTATCCAAGGGGTGAAAGAAGTCTCTTCCACTTCCAGGCACGGCAACACTAACGTCTCCATTGAGTTTGAACTGAACCGCGACATTGACGTGGCTTTACAGGAAGTGCAGACAAAAATTGCCCAGGCGCAAAGACAGCTCCCGCGAGAAATTGATCCCCCCATTATCACCAAGACAAATCCGGAAGACCAGCCCATTATGTGGATCTCTCTATCCGGAGAAAAACCGATCAAAGAACTCATGGAATATACCCGAGACCATCTGAAAGATCAGTTCACAACCGTTTCCGGAGTGGGAGAAGTGTTTTTGGGAGGGTTCATTGAGCCCAACTTAAGAATCTGGATGGACTTGGATGAGATGAACCGGCGCGAACTTGTGGTGGACGACGTGGTCCAGGCCATTCAAACGGAACATGCGGAAGCGCCGGCAGGCAGAATTGAAACGGGCAAAGAAGAATTGAATGTGCGGGTCATGGGCGAAGCTACTTCCATAGAAGAGTTTCAAAATATCATTATTCCCGGCAGGCGCGGAGCCCCGATCTGGCAGATATTCCGCATCAAAGATGTGGCGGATGTGGAAGATGGCCTGGCGGATATTCGCAGAATATCGCGGGTCATGGG
>JACPSV010000037.1 GCA_016193115.1 Elusimicrobiota bacterium | reverse complement strand
TAATAGATTTCCTGGAATTCTCTCTTAAAGATCCAAACGCAGGCCGTGACCAAAAAGAGGATAAACCCCGTGATCAAGATTTGCGACAAAGGATTTTTTTTCAGTGGAATCACAAACCATTCCGTCTGTTTTACATCCGGTCCGTTTGGGTTAGAGCGGCGGAACCCGAACAGGAGACCCACCTGCCACCAAAAGAGGAAAGCGGGGATCGCAAAGTGGAGAGAGACATTGCCAAAGAAATTGTCCACGAACATTCCCAAGGAACCTGCCGTCAGCGCCCAAACCCAAAGCGAGGTTTCAGGTTGAGTTTCTTGCAGTTCTTTCATGGATATCCATCCAAAGGTTAGAATCGTTACCCAAATATAAAAGTAGAGTCCCATGCCCAAAAAACCGGACTGTGACCAGATTTCCAGAATTTCGTTGTGAGCATTGTTCGCATGGGTTCTAAAACTTCTAAACAGAGGTTCGGAAAGCAGTCTGCCCTGATAGTAGGGATAAAAAAGTTCAAAAAGGCCCTGTCCTTTTCCTAAAATCATGTGGTCTTTAACCATTCCCCAGGCGCAACTCCAGATCAGGATTCTTTGGTGCCAAGGGCCATAACCGCTTGGGTTGGTCACATTTTTAATTTCCATCACTCTTTGCAGGGGGCCTGCATAACTTCCGCCCAGTTTGCTCTTGGGCCAGAAGAGAACTGCGGCGATCAAGATCAGCAGAATCCATGCGCATTTGATTTTATTCTTATCCAAAAATCGCCTAACCGGAGGAGATAAACAAAGAAGAATCAGGGAGGTAGCGACGCCGACCCACGTGGAACGTGTCATTGTCGAGACGATCCCTGCCAGAACCGCGCAGAGAAAAAGGAATAAAATGAAAGACGTCCTTTGGCGTTTTTCCAGCAGGAAGTTTACAATCAATAGGGGAACCAAAAGCAGGAGGTAGGAGGAGAGAAAGTTTGGGTTTCCAAACGTGGAAACAGGCCGGTTCGCGAATGCGGTCAGGCTGCTTTGCCAGATTCGTTCCAGACCATAAAATTGCATCACGCCATAGAGGGCTGTGATCACGCCAATCGTATACGTGATCCAGAGAAATTTTGTTCTCCAACTCTTCTCAACGGGCACGGCGGCATAGTAGATCAAAAGAGAATTGACGATCAGAAAGAAAATACTTTTTGTTCCTTCCGAAATCATGGAAGCATGGAAACGTGTTTCGTGAGAATAAAAAGAGAAAAGAAAAGAGAATGACGCGAGCAGGAGAAATGCGGCCAAAGGAAAGTCCAGCGGGGTTTTGGGAAACAGGAATTTCTCATTTTTCACACAGTCCCAGGACCAACCCAGCCAGAAGAATGCGATCCATGTGTGGAGCAGAGTAATCTGCGTGAAGTAAGGGTTGCGGGTGAGGTCTGTGAAAAAAAGGATAGGACAGGTCACATGGATGACCGACAGGAGTATCAGAAGAGCGATTTCAAATTTCCAGAGCGCGCAGCCAGCGAGGAGTATGGCCACGCCCCACTGCAGACAGAGAAGTGTCGTGAGCCAGGGCGGTCCCTGGAAAATCTGGGAGAAACTTAAGCCGGCGAGATCTAAAATTTCCCTGGAGAGAAAAAACGCAAAGAGCGATTGCAGAAAAACAAGCGACCAGGCCGAAGATTTATGGGATAAAACCATGCCTTATTGTTTGAACATCGGGGATTGAGAGACGCGCTGGACGTCCGGATCGTTTGGGTTCAACTGGTGGGCTTTGCGCCAATAGACGAGGGAGTCCGCCAGTCGGCCCGCGCCGCCGTAGAAAGAAGCAAGTCTCTTGACGAAATCAACGTTGTCGGGTCGAAGCTCGACCGCTCTCTTGTAGGCGATTTCCGCTTTAAGCGGGGACTTTTTGATGAAAGTATAGAAATCGCCGAGAATGGACCAGGATTCCGGTTTTGAATTGATCACAATGTCATGCGTGTGTTCCTTGCTGGCTAAATCATAGCGATGATATTTTGAACCGTGACTTTTAACATAGAATCCGTTAAAAATTTGATGATAAGGCTTTTTACATTCTTTAGCTTGGAGATGGTCCAGATAAACTTGCTCGGCGTTGTCCAGTTCGCCCAGCTGAATGTAGACCTGCGCTTGGCGGTAAAAATTCTGGTCATAGACGGGATCTATCTTGTAATAGAGCCGAAAGAAACGGAGAGCTTCCTGAAGATGTTCCTTGGATTGCTTGCGGTATTCATCCGCTAACTCTTTCCGGCCATACTGTTCCGCCAGTGGCGCCAGACTGTTAAAGAAGTCGCCCCACTTGTGGTGGATCAATCCCACTTGGTGCAGAACCTGAACATAGTTGGGGCTGAGATTCCGCGTTTCGTCATACGCGCCCATGGCTTTACTCCAGAGTTCGTCCGATTTTTTGCGGAATATCTCCGCTTGGGCCACGTCGCCTCGGGTGAAGGCTTCATGGGTTTTTTGAGCAAACTGGGATCCCCAATCGTTATACACGTTCCCTCTAAAATAAAAGGCCATAATGAAATCCGGCCGCAAACGATTCACTTCGTCATAATGTTCTAGGGCTGCT
>JACPSV010000036.1 GCA_016193115.1 Elusimicrobiota bacterium | reverse complement strand
GCTCTCTGGTGGGCACAGCCGTCAGTTTGACTCTCATTTTTCGAGGAAAACTGAGCCGATCTTCCTCGGTTCCGTATGGCCCGTTCCTGGCGGCCGCATCTTTTAGTGCTCTCTTCTTCTAAACGTTCTGGTTGGGGTCTGATTGCGCTGCTCCTCTGCCTCTTTTTTCTAAACGGAGGCCGGGGCGCCTTTCCTCTTCTCATCTACCAAACCTTTTCCCTCATCCACTTCGCCTTTATACATAAAGAACTTAGGGGGAAAAGATCCGGTCTTGAGATTCCGCTGCTCTGCCTTTTTATTTTTTGTGGACTCTCCGCTCTGGCCATGGCATTCAAGCAGTGGGAAGGAATTGCGCAGTGGACGACTCTTGCCGCACACATCCTTAATTTCTATCACTTTCTGCAGATTGAAGAAGAAACATTCACGGACAATTTTCTGAATTCATTAATTATTCTATCTTCATTCTATAGCGCGTTCTACGTTACTGCGGTTGTTCTAAAACTGCACACCCCTCATTTATTGCCTAATGAAAACCTTGTTTTCTCTTTTCTCAATTGTGGTTTGATCGCAGCGCTGGGGCGATGGCTGGAAGAAAAAAAATCATTTTCGTTTCTATTCTTGGGCTGCATGATCCTAATCATCACCGCCCAACTCTTTCTCTTTTCCCGCGGGGGATTCTTAAGTCTTGCGGCGGGATTATCTTTATTCCTTCTCTGGAACTGGAAAAAGGCGCTTCCATCTGTGGGAAGCATCGTTCTTTTTATAGCTCTTGCGATTTTAATTTTGCCCGGAAGAAACCAGGTGATCACCTCCAAATTTATTTCCTTCCAGGAATACACGCGCTGGACTATCTGGCAGGGATCGTTCCATGCGTTTCTTGCAAAACCCATTCTAGGCTGGGGTCTAGGATCTTTTGAACATGCTTACCAACAAAAAAAGCTGCCTTTGGAATCGGAAATTGGCCGTTATGCAAAAACGACTCGATTTGCTCATAATGAATTTCTGGATGCGGCGGTACAAACCGGAACCATTGGCTTAATCCTCATTGGTTGGATACTCCTAAAAATATTCTTGGATGGATTTTCCCGTCTCAAAGACACAAAGCAATCCGGCTGGAAACCTGTGACCTTATTCGTCTCCTGGATCATGCTCCTGACACAATGCCTGGTAGATTTCAATCTTCACCTGCCGATACTTGCATTTTTATTTCTATTCTACAGCGCGAATCTACTGCGGCCGCAACCAGACGGAGAATGGACTCTTATTCCCGGAATGGTTTGGAAATATCTTCTGACTGTTTGGCTTGTAGTCACCTCAATTATTGGTCTTACTCATGCGGCAGTTTTCGTTGCAGATATCTGCCAGTCCAAGGGAGCGGCAGAGAGAGCGTCTTCCTTTTATCAAATGGCCGTCAACCTGAATCCTGCGGACAGCAAATCTGTCGAAAAACTTGTTTCCCTGCTCCCCCCGAAGGAATCGGAAAATCTGCTGCGTAAAGCAACCCGCTGGAACCAATGGAACGATCGTCTCCACCTTCAGTTGGCCAGATCCTGCCTCGTGCAAAAGAAATATGCGGAAGCGGCGCAGGCCTATCAAGCGGCAATTTTCAATAATCCAAAATTTCCCTTCTATTACGGCGAACTGGCGGAGATATATCTCTTCAACGGTCAGACGGAGGCGGGGTTGTCTCTCTACCAAAAAGCGGTGCAATTGGAACCTTTCTATACGTTGGCCCATTATCGGATTGGGCAAATCTATTCTGAGAAAGGCAATTCCAAAATCGCCCAAAAATGGTTTGATAACGTGACAAAAATTTCCAACAACCATCTCCAACCGGAAAACGACTATGAACAGAGATTGATCGCATTCAAACCCTGAATGAATCTTCTTTTTTGCAGTTTTTTCTTCAGCGCTCTCTTCTGGATGAAGAATACCGTAGATTATCTGGGATGGTCACTCTTGGAATGCGCGGCGATTTTTCTTCTCCTGCGCCTTCTATTTAAGAAACAATCAATTCTCCTGCCAACCCTTTCGGTTTCACTATGCTTCCTAACAGGGATTCTCTGGAACTCCCTCTCCTTGTTCTGGAGCAGTAACTTTCACGCAACCCTCACTTCCATCTACAAACTTTTTTTCATTCTTATTCTTCTGATAGTATTCATCAATGAAAAAGAAAATTGGCAGTCCGCTTTCCTTTTGAATTCGAAATGGTTTGGTTCCCTAATCATCGCACTCATTCTTTTCTTGCCGGCCTTTTTCGAAGTTTCCGGAATGAGTTATCCCAACCTTTTTTCCGGGTGCGTAGCATTGATGGGAATCCTCTGGATCGGAGACATTCTGCGACAGCCGCAAGTGAAAACAGTTCCTCTTTTAGTTCTGATTCTTTCGTTCGGAGTCGGCCTCTTCCTCTTTTCATCTTTGGCGCCGCTGATAGCCTGGATATTGGGCGTCCTATGCCAATTCCTCATCTACCAAAAAAAAGGAGCGTGGATATTTATCTTGATTTTACTTTCTCTCTTTTCTTTCTCTTTATTGGCGTTGAAAAAAGGAGAGGCCGCTTCCAAAAATCCCTTGCAACAACTCTGGCAAAGAAAATCTTTAGATCCTTACGCTGGGGAACGTCTTCAGATATGGAATGACTGTTGGAACTATTTTTTAGATCAACCTCTCCAGGGAACAGGATTAGGGACGTTCCGGGATCATTATCCTCAATACAAAACCATTCCCGGACTTCGGTTAGCCCCCTATGCCCATAACGAGTGGCTCAACATTCTCTGCGAGACCGGAACGATCGGCGCGCTGATCCTCCTTGGTTTAGGAGCGCTCCTCCTAAAAACGATCCGTAACCAAAAAGAAAGATGGCATGAGTGGGGAATTTGGATGGGAGTTGTGGCTGGAGCATTCTCTCAAGGCACCTTAGATTTTAGTCTGCGTTACGCGCCTGTACTTCTATTTGTCCTGATCGCTTTGGCTACGATCCTTCCCGTCAGGACAACCGAAATCCGCTCTCAAAAAATAAAAACGGGACTATGGATCTCTTTTTCCTTGTTGGGCATACTCTTTGCTCTGCCTGGAATTGCAGATTGTATCTTTAAAATCCACGCTCCACACCCAGACGAAAGGAAAGAAGGAGCTCTGATCGCCTCCGTTCTGGACCCCTTCAATGCCCTGTATCGTTCCCAAACAGGACGTATGCGGGATTTGGTGATTGCCATGGATCTGGAACCCAGGAACGTCTGGTACCACAGAGAAGCTGTTCTATGGTATTTGCAGGAATGGAAAAGAAGTAAAAATGTAACATTTTTGAAAACCGCTTTGGAAGAATACAAGAAGATTCTTCGCATGGCTCCTAACGTCGCCGAATTCCAGAAAGAGTATAGAGAGCTGTTTTCGACAATGACTAGCCAGTGAAAACCGACACTAAAACCCATTGAGCGAGCTGGATTTCAGCTTTCGCTGGAATGATGTGAAAAAGATTGACAAATGAGGATTTTTTCTGCTATAGTCAACCTGTCCTTATGGCCTTTGATATCGCAGAATGGATTGATAAGCTTCCTCCATTAAATATTCCGGGATTGCACTCCACTGAGGCGATCGGAATCGATCTCGGCGCGTCTTCCATCAAAATTGTCCAGCTCAGCAAAAAAAAAGACGGGAAACTTCAAGTTGCGCGTTGGTCTATCATCCCTCTTTCCACGGTTGAAAGCGAAAAAACAGAGGTCTCCCCTGAAGAAAAGAAAGCAAACGCGACCAACGTCTTGCGCAACTACCGCGGATCAGGCAAAAAGATGCCCAAAAACGCAATCCTCTCTGTTTCCGGAAATTCGGTCATTGTCCGCTACGTCCGGCTGCCCAAACTAACCTATAAAGAGCTGTCCAAAACAATCAAACAGGAAGCGGAACCCTATATTCCTTTCAATATTGAGGAGGTCTTTCTTGGTTTTCATCCCTTAGGAGACGTGATCGAAGAGGGGAAAACAAAAATGGAGACGGTTCTGGTCGCAGCCAAAAAAGATTTTGTGAATCAGAGAATTGAAATCCTGGAAGGAGCCGGTTTTAAGACCGCCGTGATTGACGTGGACGCTTTTGCTCTGGAATCAGTCTATGAGATGTCTCAGGAGAAACATCCGATCGAGGAGACGGTTTTGATCGCCAACATCGGCTACTCCAAAACAAATTTTTCCATTATTGAGAAGGGAGTCACTCTGATTGTCAAGGACAGTCCCATCGCCGGAAGCGCTATCAACAAAGCAGTCATGAAAAACCTCCTGGCCGATAACCGCAGCGTGGAGAAACTGAAAGCGGCAAACGGTCTGCTTTTAACCCCTGAAGAAAAGGAAACCGCCCCTAAAGAAGCCCTGGGCGTTTCCGAAGCGATTGTCACCGTGATGAAAGATTTTGTGGCGGAAGCCAAGAAGATTATCCAGTACCACACAACGCAGGGCAAAGACAAGAAAATTGACCGTATTTTATTGAGCGGAGGGACAGCGAACACAAAAAATTTGTGCCCTTTTCTATCCTCTGAATTCGGACTGCCCGTGGACAAACTCAACGCTTTTGCGGCCGTGTCCGGATCCGAGGCGATCCCAGAAATGAATCACGCGCATCTCTGCGTGGCCGTGGGACTTGCCTTAAGAAAACCAGGAGACATCCAAGAGTAGTTTTGTGACCGAATGATAAAAATTAATCTGCTGCCTAAAGAACTGCAGGAGAAGGGTAAGGGGCTGGACTGGATCATACTGGGTTACGCCCTGATCGGCTGCATGGCGATAGCAATCGTACTGCTCCACATGATGCAGGTGAGAAATTATAAGAAAGGTCTGGAGAAAAGGGCGAATTGGTCACAACAACTCTCTCTGGTTCGGTCTAAGGTCACGCAGGTGGAACAATTGGACGCGCAAAAAGCGGTGCTGAACGCCAAGAAAAACACCGTCGTCCAGCTCTTCCAGGGACGCCTCCTATACCCAAAACTGATGGAAACGCTCTACGATACGATGCCCAAGGACGTCTGGCTGAGTGACCTCACGTTCTCGGAAGATGGACAAAAAAATGTGCGTGTGGTTGCGGCCGCATCCGCTCTGACCACGGATTCCATCGCCGACTGGCTACAAATGCTGGAATCGAAAAAGGAGAGGTTTGGAAGCGCCTCCTTAAGCGCGATTGACGTCAAAGAGTCCGGAGAATCCAAACAAACGATTTACAGTTTTTCCATGACATTCACATATCTTCCGGCGGCAGGCATTTGAATGGATAAAAAACAGATGCAGATGTTGATCCTCTTTTTGCCGGTCACGCTTCTAGCGGGACTATTCTCCTACTACAAATACTTCTACTCGCCTCTGGCCGCGCAGAGAAAAAGTCTGAAACAAGAGCTCGAACAAATCAAAAAGGATTACCAGGAATCCAAAGCCCGGGTCGCCCGGCTGCCTAAACTGCAGCAGGAAATCGCGCTCTTAAATCAGGAGATCTCAGAAATTGAGAAGAAACTGCCGGCCAATAAAGACGTGCCCGGACTGATCCGCCTTCTTTCCAAAAAAATGGAAGCGCACTCCATCACATGGAATCGCCTGGCTCCGGGAACTCAAGTGACGAAAGAGTACTACATCGAACATGCCTACACTATCCCTTTCACAACCTCCTTTCATAGCTTGGCAAGCTTTCTCGCGGAGGTCGGACAGATGGAGAGAATCTTTGCCACCCGTTTCACGCGCTTGATGGCGGTGACCAACGCAAAAACACTGGCCACTGAAGTTCAGGGAGAATTGTCGTTTTTAATCTACACTTCCAAAGGATGAAAAGAGAATTCTTCCTTTTCTTTTGTCTTGCGTTGGTTCTGAGTTCCTGCATCAAGGAGGAAGATGAGATGCTGGAGTCGGGGCCTCCCAGCCAAACCGAATCCGCCGTCAGCCCAGTTGCCTCTGCGGCCGGTTCCGTGAAACAAGAGCCGCCGCGCTATGTTTATCCTTTTGCCAACGAAAAAGATCCGTTTCGGCCATTGGTTGGCAGCGGAGTGTCTAAAGGATCTGCGGATAAAGATCCGCAAAGAATCGTTCTTAACTTTTCCTTACTGGAACTCAAAGGAATCATTCAGGACAAAAACGGGAAGATCGCCCTCATCTCTTCACGGGACGGAGAACCTTTTACCTTAAAATCTGGTAGAATCTATGACAAGCGAAACCGAAAAATGAATGGCGTGACGGGAATCATTAAAGAAAACAGCATCGTGATTTTCGGCGAAAGTAACAACGTCAAAGAATTGTCCTTGCGTAAGTAAATATTTATTTTTTCGATTCCAGTTGAACGCGGAGGAAAATAAAACATGAATGAACTCAGGTTTAGAAAGACGGGGATTGTCCGCTTCTGCCTGGCATGGATATTAAATCTGTCTCTGCTAATTCCTGCCATGCCTGTCTCCGCTGAACCTTCCACAGCCGTCTCCGCTTCCACGGCGGCCGCCGGCGGTTTCTCCATTTTACAGGACGTGTCCGTAGAGAACGATACGGTGACGATTGTATTGGATAAACCTTCTCCCTACCAGGTTTTTAAGGTGGGTTCCCCGCCTCGATTGGTGCTGGAACTCGTCAACACAGAAAACGATTGGAAGAAAAAGTCAGTCATGCTAACAAATAATCCTGTTTATACTCGCATTCGATCCGGCCAGTTTCAGAACGAACCCATAAAAATTGCCCGAGTGGTGATCGAACTAAAAACTCCGGTAGAATATAAAACAACGACGGAAGGGAATCGCATCCTATTGGTAGCTCAGAGAAATGGAAAAGAAGAAAGTCCCGCCCCTGCCCAAAAAAGTCCTCCTCCGTCCCAAAAAGAAGAAAAGGCGGCCGTTCCTGAAACTGTGATGCCTAAGAGCGAAATAGCGCCTTCTGCTCCGGCATCTGTTCTTGCTCCTGCGCAGAAAATGGAACAAGAAATGAAACCTCCTGCGCCAAAAACGAACGGTTCCAGCGTAAAAGAAACGATCTATGATCCAACGGATCCTACGTCCTTGTTTGGCTGGCAGACCGTGACTCTGGACTTCTTTGAAATTGACATCCGCGAACTCTTCAAGATATTGGGAGATAAAGCCGGCGTGAATGTGGTTTTTGGGAATAAAGTCTCCGGGTCTGTTTCCATCCAGCTTAAAGATGTCCCTTTCCGGGACGCTGTCAATACTGTCATGACCCTGAAAAGCTTAAAGATCGTCAGCATAGGTCACAACATTTTGCAGGTCATGACCACCGAAGAGTTTGATGATTACAAAATCAAAGCGATTTCCATGACTAAAGTCTTTCAGATCAATTACGCGAAATCTTCGGACGTCAACACACAATTGGTCTCGATTTTGGCCACGCTTTCAGGCAAAGGAAAAACAATTGTGGACGAAAGAACCAACTCCATCATTGTTACGGACACGCCGGAAGGAATTGAAAATACCGCAAAACTGATTGCGGATTTAGATAAACCAACTCCGCAAGTCATGATCGAAGCCAAAATTGTGCAAGTCACTCTGGGAAAGAACCTGGATTTGGGAATTGCATGGGGAATCGCCTACTCAGACCGTCAAGGAAACCAGATGTTTACCCTGGGATCCGCAAAACAGTCCAAGGGAGACGCGGATGCGACCGCCGCCACAGCCGGTTCCGGAGCCGTCGGCTTGATGACCCGTACACCTCTGGTACCGGGAGGAACAGGCGATCTGGAAGCTTCCGGAGCAGGGTTTACTCCCGCTTCGGGATTGGGGCTTGCTCTAGGATTTGTTAAAGACGCCACCCGATTGAACGCGGCCTTGAGCGCCCTGGCCCAAAAGAACAAATCTAAACTGCTCTCCAACCCTAAAGTGGCGACCTTGAACAACCAAGCTGCAACCATACGATCACAGATATCAGAACCCTACATCACAACAGAAACTCAATTGACGAACGCGGGCACATTAACTTCTCAGAAAGTGAATCAGGCTATATCCGGAATTGCGCTCACCGTGACACCCACGATCAACGCAGACGGCAGGATCACGATGAAGATCGTCCCCGATATCACCTCTTCCCAACCGACGTCCATTGGTGTGCCCAAAACGACCAGCCAGCAAGCCAACACAACCGTTGTGGTCAAGGACGGGGAAACTTTTGTGATCGGAGGATTGATTTCGGAACTGGAATCGGATTCAAAATCCTATGTCCCTTTTCTAGGAAGCATACCTCTGTTGGGACACTTGTTCAAAAGAACCGGCACCTCCAAAACCAGGGCAGAATTACTCGTATTTGTCACCCCAAAAATTATTCCTTATTAACTCTTCCCAACGTCTCGAGCGAGTTCTTCTATTCCTGCTGGGACTATCTTTTGTCTCCTTATTTTTTCTGCGGCATCTCTGGGACACATGGACGATAGTACTTTACTCCTACCTGTCTCTCACCCTTCTTTTTCTCAAGGTTCTCTCTCTCGCTCTCAGCAAGAAACCTTTCCCGCTCCCGTCCATCTCCAAACTTTTTGTCCTGTTCCTAGTCTTATTTTCCATCTCCAGCCTGAACTCTTCATTCCCAAAGGAAGCGAGACTCTACTCCATTCATCTCTTTAACCTCGTAACCTTCTTTCTGATTGTCCGTCAATTGAAGGATTCTTCCAAACTCATTCTCCGGAAAACAATCTGCGTTTCCATCTCCGTTTTTGCCCTCTTCTTCATTGCGGCTAAATTCGACCGTTCCATTGCCGAAGGAATGGACGAATTTTTTCTTAAATCAAATTTCGTGGGTTCCGTCACGCTTCTGGGGATTTTCTACTCTTTGGACATTTACAAATCCTCGCGGGCCATCGCGCTTCCCTCTCTGTTTCTTTGCATGGCGGCATGGATCATCGCAGGTTCGATCGCCGGTCTGTTGGGTATCCTCACGGCCGTATCTTTTTTTCTTTACAAAAAAAAGAGGCGGGGTGCAATTCTCTTGTGCGCGGCGATGATCATCGGAACTCTTTTTTTCGTCAAAAAAAGTTCCTTTACGGATCGAGCGCGCTGGTGGTCGGCCGCGATTCAAATGACTTTACGTTCTCCTGTTTGGGGGCTGGGAGCGGGTTCTTACGAAAAGGTGGCTCCGGACCACTGGGACAGAGGACTTCGGTCGCCTTTTGCGCATAATTTTTTTCTTCAAATGGC
>JACPSV010000073.1 GCA_016193115.1 Elusimicrobiota bacterium | reverse complement strand
TGGGCTGGGCGGGACGCGTGTTGGATGTGCAGATGGTGACCCCTGTTTTTGACGGCGCCAAGGAATCTCAGGTTGTGGAGAAGATTCAGGAGGCCAAAGAGCACCTTAAGAAAAACGGAGTTTTGGAAAAATTTCTTCCGGACGATTTTTGCCGGACCGCGATCTATGATGGACGGACGGGCGCCCCGTTCAAAGAGAAAGTAACCGTGGGTTACATGTACATGCTTAAGTTGGCGCACATGGTGGAAGATAAAATCCACGCCCGCTCCACGGGACCTTACTCGCTCGTGACGCGCCAGCCATTGGGAGGGAAAGCCCAGTTTGGCGGACAAAGGATTGGAGAGATGGAGGTGTGGGCGATTGAAGGCTATGGAGCGGCCTACACGCTTCAGGAGTTTCTCACCGTGAAGTCCGACGACGTTGTGAGCCGGACGAAGATGTACGAGTCCATTATCAAAGGCGAGGCCATGACCGAGCCCGGTATCCCAGAATCTTTTAAGGTGTTGGTCAAAGAGTTACAGTCGTTAGGTTTGTCCATCGAATTGAGAAAGAAAGAGAGCGTTTCTAAATCTTCGGAGAAAGAGAAGTCCAAAGAAAAAGAAGCGTTAGGACAGGAGGCGAAGCACTCTCGTCCTTTAGGATCTAAATAAGGAGTTAAACGTGGCGATTGAATTGTTAGAGAGAAGAAGAATCGTTGGTCAGTCCAAGAGCAAGAAAAAAGCTCTGTTCGTAATTTCGTAAAGTTCGTATTTCGTATCCCATTATAATCAACTTCTAAAATATAATTACTTCTATATGGCACGTGATGTATTGCATACAATGAACTTCGATGCGCTTCGACTTCGAATCGCGTCTCCGGAGACTATTCGTACATGGTCTTACGGCGAGGTCTATAAACCGGAAACCATCAACTACCGTTCCTTTAAGCCGGAACGAGACGGTCTTTTCTGCGAGAGGATTTTTGGGCCGGTGAAAGATTGGGAATGTAACTGCGGCAAATATAAGTACATCAAGTATCGGGGGACCGTCTGCGATCGTTGCGGCGTGGAAGTGACGGAATCTTCCGTGCGCAGGGAACGGTTGGGTCATATTGAGCTGGCGGTGCCCGTGGCTCATATCTGGTTTTTAAGGAAAGCTCCTTCCCGCATTGGCGCGGTTCTGGACATGAAATTGGCGGATCTGGAGCGGGTAGTTTATTACGCGAAATACATTGTTTTGGAAGATTTGAAAAATCAGGATGGACGCGTTCTCTTTCATCAAAAACAGTTGCTCACGGATGAAGAGGTGCACAAAGCCCGATCCGAGTGTGGATCTAAACTGAAGGTGGGGATTGGAGCCGGCGCCCTGAAAGAGCTTTTAGAGAAAACGGACGTCAAGAAAGAGGCTCAGGAACTGAGGTCCCATTTGAAATCTGTGGAGTCGGAGTCTGAAAGAGAACGTTCCCGCAAGCGGTTAAGAGTGTTGGAAGGGTTTGTGAGTTCCGCTAACCGCACGGAGTGGATGATTCTTTCCGTCTTGCCTGTCATTCCGCCCGATTTAAGGCCGCTCGTTCCTTTAGAGGGAGGCCGTTTTGCCGCATCCGATCTGAACGACCTTTACCGCAGAATTATTAACCGCAACAACCGCCTGAAACATATTGAAGCCTTGCGAGCGCCCGAAGTCATGATCCACAACGAAAAGAGAATGCTTCAGGAAGCGGTGGACGCTCTATTTGAAAACGGCGCTCGCGGTAAAGTCGTGGTGGGAGCCGGAAACCGGCCCTTAAAATCTTTAACCGACATACTAAAAGGAAAACAGGGACGGTTCCGCCAGAACCTTTTGGGTAAAAGGGTGGACTACTCGGGCCGCAGCGTCATTGTGGTGGGACCCAGCTTAAAGATGCACCAGTGCGGTCTGCCTAAAGAGATGGCGTTGGAACTTTTTAAGCCGTTCATTATCCGCGAACTGATGAAGAGCGGGGCCGTGACTTTGAAAGCGGCCAAGAGAATGCTGGAAAAAGCAAAGCCGGAAGTCTGGGACATTCTGGAACGGATTACCCGCGAACACCCGATCCTTCTGAACCGCGCGCCCACTTTGCACCGTCTGGGCATTCAGGCTTTTGAGCCGGTCTTGATAGAGGGTAAAGCCATTCAGCTGCATCCTTTAACCTGCGCCGCTTTTAACGCCGATTTCGACGGCGATCAGATGGCCGTGCATGTTCCGCTCTCCCTGGAAGCGCAGCTGGAAGCGAGACTTTTGATTATGGCGACTAACAATATTCTTTCCCCCGCGTCCGGAAAACCGATAGCGACGCCTTCTCAAGACATGATTTTAGGCTGCTGTTACCTCACCAAAATCAAAACCGGTGTTCGCGGCGAAGGCAAGATTTTTGCGAACGTGGAACATGTGATCACCGCTTACCAAAATGAAGTTGTGGAACTGCACGCCAAAATCAAAGTGCGGGGAATCACGGAAATCCGTGAGCCGGATCTTAGCGAGAAAGAGCAGATGGATGTTTCCCGCTGGAAACATTTTACCACGGTAGGGCGCGTGATTTTCAACCAAATCGTTCCGCCCGAACTGGGCTACGTCAATCACGAACTTTCCAAAAAAGAAGTGGCCGGTTTGATGGAACGGTGCTACAAAAAACTGGGACATATTCGCACGATTCAACTTTTGGAGGACATCAAAAATCTGGGTTATAAAAATGCCACGATCGCGGGCATCTCCATTTCCATTGCGGACATGCTTGTCCCGTCCCAAAAAGAAGAAATGATCCGTAAGGCCCGTCATTCCGTGCGCGAAATAGAAAGTCAGGCCCGCGCCGGCGTCATCACGGATTCCGAACGATACAACAAGATCATTGATATCTGGACGCACGTGACGGACGATGTGGGACGGATCAGGTTTGAAGAGATGAAACACAAAGACGACCAGCCGTACTCCGCTTCCCTCAAAGAATC
>JACPSV010000072.1 GCA_016193115.1 Elusimicrobiota bacterium | reverse complement strand
GCAAGAGTAGGTCGGCGCCGGGTTACTTTTAAGTCCCAATTGAAATTGAAGTCGTAGACAGTAGGTGTTCCGGTCGCGGATCGGAACTTAATTTCCTACCGAGACAGAAAGAATCGCTTACGGAAAATAGCGCCTTTTTGTTTTGAAAAAGGCGCTATTTTTTTCGAACCACTTTGAGGAGGTTACGATGCCAAACAAAAAGAATCAGGAAACGGTTCAGAAGTTAGAAGAGAAATTGAAAGAGTCTCCGAACTTGGTGCTCACAGCGTATCAGGGTTTGACCACTACGGAACTCAACGATCTGAGATCGAAACTCAAACCTATCGGATGTGAGTACAACATTGTCAAAAATACTCTCACCCGCCTCTCTCTGGACAAAGTGGGCTTAAAAGAGTTCACAAAATATTTTACAGGCCCCACGGCGCTCGCGTTCCATAAAGGGGATCCGTCGGGACTGGCAAAAGTCATTGTCGAGTTTTCTAAGAGCAACGAGAAACTAAAAATCATAGCGGGATACTTGTGCGGCAAGGTCTTATCGGACAAAGAGATCAAGGTTCTATCCACACTGCCGTCCAGAGAAGTTCTTTTAACGAAGATAGCTGTTCTGTTAAAAATGCCGATTCAACGTTGCGCGACGGTCTTAAACGCGCCTCTGCAAAAATTGGCGTTGACATTGAAATCTTTAGAACAGCAAAAAGCCAAAGCGGCTTAACCCGAATCTAAAAAGTAAAAATAATAGGGAGGAATATGTCATGGCGACAAAAGATGAAATCATTGAAGCGATATCCAAGATGTCCGTTCTGGATTTGGCAGATATGGTGAAGGCGATCGAAGAGAAGTTCGGCGTCAGCGCGGCGATTGCGGTGGCGGCGGCTCCTGCGGCGGGCGGCGCGGCGGCAGCGGGCGGCGCGGCTCCGGCGGAAGAAAAGACGGACTTCGCGGTGGTTCTGGCCGGCGTTCCTGCGGACAAGAAGATTCCCATCATCAAGGTTGTGCGTGAGATCACGGGACTTGGCCTGAAAGAAGCCAAAGATCTTGTGGAAGGCGCGCCCAAAAACGTGAAAGAGGGCGTTCCCAAAGCCAAGGCCGAAGAAATTAAGAAGAAGCTGACAGACGTAGGCGCGGCAGTCGAAATTAAGTAAAGGTTTTACCCAGTGAACCCGAATTTCTCAGACTAGAACAACTAGCTGCGGAATTCGGGTTTTACTTGTTTGTTGACGATTTAGATTTACGGGGTGTGGTGTAACGGTAGCACGCGTGCTTTGGGAGCATGTAGTCCGAGTTCAAATCTCGGCATCCCGACCATCTACTCAATCCACTTCACTATTTTGTCCGTGTACTCGTGGAGAAGCTCTTTCGCGCGTTTCTCATTGTGCGCTTCCGACCAGAGGTGGAAATAAGCTTCGTCCGGGTCCGGCAGCATCAAGACCCACGAATCCTTAAAATGGATCTTGACTCCTTCAATCAATTCCGTATTCTTGTTTTTGGCGTGCTCAAACGCGAGGCGCATGACCTGCCCTTTTTTGTCCCACGGACAAGGAATCTTTTTGCGGTGAACCGAAGCCTTGTAAGGTAACTCTTTGATGAATTGGCCCAGCTTGGTTTCTTGCAGAGCCAGCATTTCCAGGATTTTAGCGATCGCGTACATGGAATCAAACGCCGCCTGAAACTCCGGAAATATAAATCCTCCGATCCCGTCGCCCACGAATTTCATCCCATCGGATCGTGACGCGTTCACAATGTGGCGCGGCATGGTCGGAATGCGCGTCACGCGCATTCCGGACTTGGAGGCCAGTCTTTCGATAATCGAGGTTTGGTCCACGGGAACGGCAATTTTTCCTGAGCGGTAACACTTAAGAGCCAGATCGGAGACGGCGACCAGCGCGAGAGCGTCCGATACGACTTTGCCCCGCTCATCAGTCAAAAAAACCTTTTCCGCGCCGGTGTCAATCATAAAACCGATATCTGCTTTTAGGGTGGTCACGATGTTCGAAAGTTGCTCTAAAGAGTGGTGGAACTCTTTCTCCGTTTTTGTGATTTTCTGAGGGTTGTGGTAAGAGTTAAGCGCGACCACGTCCAGTCCCAACTGGCCTAAAATGGGAGGGTAGGTCATGGCAGCGGAAGAGAAAGCGTAATCAATCACGATCTTGAACTGGGCTTTCTGGATCACCTCTTTCTGAATAGTTTTCAAGAATCCCGCGCGGTAGTATTCCTCGGATCTTTGAGGCGTAAGAATCTCACCGCTCTCTTCGATGCTGGCCCGCTTAAAATCCTCGCGCAAAAAAAGTTGTTCGATGGCTTTTTCCTGCTGAAAGGATATGTCTCCTCCGGACTTGTCGAAAAATTTGATGTCAATGAGACGGTGATCGAACGGGGACTGACGCACGTGGATACCGCCAAACTCCCCTTCTTTTCCCATTTCGTAGCGCACTACAGGGACAGGCGAAGTCCGCAAGTCGCCCACTCGAACCCCGCTGGAAAGCAGTCCGGAGATCAAAGCCCGTTTAATCATCCGGCTCGCTTTATGGGTATCGCGCGAGGTGATGACGTAGGCATTTTTTCCCAGATACGCGCCGTAGGCGGCTCCCACTTTGGCCGCAAATTCCGGCGTAATTTCAATGTTTCCCAACCCGCTAATACCGTAGGCGCCAAAAAGAGCCCGAGACCACTTCTCGCCCCAGATAAGGCTTGTGGCCAGGATAGCGCCGTCTTCCAAAGTTTTGTGCGGCCAGATTTTTACGTTAGACCGGATTTTAGCTTCCGTGCCGATCGTGCATTCGTCCGCGATCACCGCTCCAACCTGGATAAGAGCGCGTTCTCCCACGACCGTTTTTCTGCCGACCACAGACTCCCGCAACATGGATTCCCGTCCGATTTTAACGTGATTCCAGAGCACGCTTCCGGATATCTGGCTGTAGCTGCCGATCACGCAGTTGTCTCCGATCACGGAATTTTCTATTTTACAGCCGGTTCCGATCTTGCAGTTCTTTCCGAGAATCGAATTGCCTATAAATTCCACGCCCTCTTCAATTTCCGCGCCCTGATCCGTCCAGACGGTGGAATCGTGATCTTTGGACCAGTGTTGGTTCTTCTTGCCTAAAATTCGGACCGTGACCCTTCCGTCCAAGATGTCGCGGTGAGCCAGCCTGTATTCCCTTAAATCCCCCACATCTTTCCAAAACCCTTCCGCGACGTACCCATACAAAGGTTTTCCCTGGCTGAGCAGTTTAGGGAACAGATCCTTGGAAAAATCGAAAGATTGTTTAGAAGGAATTTCATCCAGAACTTTTGGGTTTAGGATATAAATACCGGTATTGATTGTGTCTGAAAAAACTTCTCCCCACGACGGCTTTTCCAGAAATCGGGTGATTTTCCCTTCTTCGTCAATAATCACGACCCCGTATTGCAGAGGATTAGGCACGCGCGTCAGAACCATGGTTGCCATGGCATTTTTCTCTTTATGGAATGCGACGGCCTCGGTGAGATTAAAGTCCGTCAGCACGTCGCCGGACATGACAATAAAAGT
>JACPSV010000071.1 GCA_016193115.1 Elusimicrobiota bacterium | reverse complement strand
TGGGGAAGGGACATTCGTGACTGACGACGGCTGGGAGAACCTGACCTCCGGGTTCATCGCTCAAACTTATGAAATCATCGCCGGACAAGCCAAGATAAAAGAAAGTCTGACCGCTACGGTCACAACTGAATTTGTGGATTCTGTGACGGGTCTTCGCCAAAAGTTTTTGGACGGAACCGTAAATGAAGCAGATCTTAAAAAAGAGATGCTTAACTTTGGCGGTGAATCTCAGTCCCAGACCCTAAGAGTCCTCTACACGAACGATCTAAAAACGGGCAAACTTTTGAGCGCCAGCGGCAGCGGGACTTTCGTTTCTACGGATGGGTTTGGCGGGATCACTCAAGGCGCCATCAATCAAATCTATGACAAAAGATTGATCGCGCAAATCGGAAGAGCTCTGATTTTAAGGACTCTCACGACCTCGGAAACAACCAATGCCGACGGTTCTACAAACAGCCAGACGATGACGGTCGGCAATCAGTACTTCACAAATAAAGATTGGGAAAAAGATAAGTCCGTCCGGATCGGAGAACTAAAATCGTCGCGAGGAACCGGCGCGTTCAGCTCAAATGACGGATTTGATTTCATCACGACCGGCTCTATTCTCCAGGAATTTTTCATTCTCAATGGGCAATCTAAAATCAAAAGTTCAGTCACGACCTCCATGACTCAAGACAAGGATATTGCCGCAGGACTCCCTTGGACGACCCAAACCTCCACAAACTATTTTGCCTACGACGCCAAAGGCGTTTTGATCCTTCGATCGGGTCTGGACAAGAAAGGGATTTACAGGGAAGCGGCTTTTGGCACAGAGACGTTTGGCATCGGCGTCTCAGAATCGGACGACGGGTTCGGAATCAAAACCGTTGGGCTTACAACTCAAACCTTCGATATCGTGAAAGGTCAGGCCAAGGTCGTTAAAACGGTCACGGAATCCTATTCCAAAGAGACGATTGACACAATCAAAAAGTTGTACCGCAAAGCATTGAATCGGGAAGCCGACCTGAACGGTTTAAAACATTATGCCCGCGAG
>JACPSV010000014.1 GCA_016193115.1 Elusimicrobiota bacterium | reverse complement strand
ATAACGACTCCCGCGCCTACGGTGTGGCCGCCCTCGCGGATAGCGAAACGCAACTGTTTCTCCATCGCCACGGGCGTAATCAGTTCCACTTCCACTTCCACGTTGTCTCCCGGCATCACCATCTCCACTCCCTGTTTCAACGTCACTTTCCCCGTCACGTCCGTTGTCCTAAAATAGAACTGCGGCCGGTACCCGTTAAAGAAAGGCGTGTGCCTCCCGCCTTCTTCCTTGCTCAACACGTACACTTGACCCTTAAACTTCTTGTGCGGGTTGATCGTCGCGGGCGCTGAGATCACCTGCCCTCTTTCGATCTGGTTCTTCTCAATTCCTCTTAACAACGCTCCAATGTTGTCCCCGGCAATGGCTTCGTCCAACAGTTTCCGGAACATCTCGATTCCCGTAATCACGGTCTTCTGCGTGGGCTTGATCCCTACGATTTCCACGTTGTCTCCCACTTTCACCTTCCCTCTCTCTACTCTTCCCGTCGCCACCGTCCCGCGTCCCGTGATCGAGAAAACGTCTTCCACGGACATCAAAAATGGTTTCTCCACGTCTCTCTGCGGCAGGGGAATTGTCTCATCCACCTTCGTCACCAACTCCCAGATCGGTCCGCAGGAGGCGCACTCCTTCTTCCCGCACCCGCAGCTCATCGCCTTCAGCGCGCTTCCCCGAATCACCGGTATCTTGTCTCCGGCAAACTCGTACTTCGTCAGAAGTTCCCGCACCTCTAATTCCACCAAATCCAAAAGTTCCTTGTCTTCCACCGTGTCGCACTTGTTCAAAAATACCACTAGGTTTGGCACGTTCACCTGCCGCGCCAACAACACGTGTTCCCGCGTTTGCGGCATGGGTCCGTCGGACGCGCTCACCACCAGTATCGCGCCGTCCATCTGCGCCGCTCCCGTGATCATGTTCTTGATGTAGTCCGCGTGTCCCGGGCAGTCCACGTGCGCGTAGTGCCGCTTGTCCGTCTCATACTCCACGTGCGAAACGGCCACCGTCAAAATTTTAGACGCGTCCCGCACCACTCCGCCTTTGGCGATATCCGCGTAGGCCATCTCTTTGGCTTTCCCGGACTTGCTCAATACCTTCGTGATTGCGGCCGTCAATGTGGTCTTGCCATGATCCACGTGCCCGATCGTGCCGACGTTGACGTGCGGTTTGGTCCTCTCAAATTTTGGCTTGCTCATCCCAGTCCTTCCTCCTTGAATGATAATGAATGAAGAGCATTTAGGTGAACGCGGATTATACTAAAAAAAGTTTGAGCGATCAATCAAATTTTTAGATATTACTTTTCCGGGGCGATCTTTAGGAGAGCGTCCTGCGCCAGGGATGTGGTGCGGTAAGGCAAACGCTTGTCTTTCGATATCTTTTCTAAAACGGGGATGGCGCGCGGGTCTTTGAGGTTGCCTAGGGCAGAGATGGCCGCATATTGAACCCGGATCTGACGGTCTTGGGTCAATAGGAGCAGATCCTCAAACAGACGGGGAAAATCCTTGGCGCGTTTGGAGATGGACTGCACCGCGCTCATGCGGGAAGAGAGGGGCTGCCCGTAACGGGAATATTTTTTAAGAATCTGCAGGGATTTCGGATTTGGGATTTCTGCGAGAGTGGAGATGGCTGAAGACTGGATCGTGTCGTTCCATGACGGCATCTTCAAAGCTTTCTGAATGAGAGCCATCACCGTTTGCGGACGAATTTTAACCAGAGACTGAATCGCCTGGCTCCGCACAAAGTAGCTCGCATCCTTAAATAGGGCGTTTTCCAGTGCCCGTTGAGCGGACTTGTCCTTAAATTTGCCCAGGGCTTCCACCACGCCTCTACGGATTTTAGGATTTTTGGTTTGAGGTAAAATCTGAATCAAAAATGTTTTAGCTTCCTCCATTTCCGTGGATCCCAGAGCGACGGCAATTTCCTTAGCGCTTCCCCAGAACTTTTCCTTTCGGAAAGCCCGCAGCAGGGATTGGAGAGAAGACTCGGTCCGGATTTTGGCGACCTCTTTTGCGGCTTGAATTCTTCCTACGACATGCGGATCGTTTAGGAGTTGATGGCGCCACATCGCATGGGGCTTGTGGATTTCCGCCGTTTTTAAGATGGAGTGGTTAGGATCGAAACGGAAATCCAATGGTTCTTCAGGAAGACGAAACCTAAATTCCGCCCTTTTCTCTTCGATTTGTTTCACGAATTTTCTTGTCCCTTTAGACGTATGAAACTCGATCTCGACGGGAACGGAAAAAAGAGGACATTTCTCTTCGCCTTTCTGGGCGATCATGAGGCGAGCGGTTTTTTGTGACGGTGACCACGCATAATGGACCGTATATTCCGGGTGTCCCGCGGCAAAAACGAACTGGTCAAAGAAACGCCGCATGTTCCTGCCGGTAGCTTGCTGGATGGAGTTGATTAGGTCGCTTGTTTCCACGGCTTTTTCTTGAAAATTTTCCACATAGAGGCGGATAGATTTCCAGAAAAGATCTTCCCCTAATTGGCGCCGGAGCATGTGCAAAACCAGAGAACCCTTTTCGTAAAGGTGCCTGTCAAAAAGGTCGTCCGGTTTGCGGTAGATGTTGGTGACAATCGCCCTGCGATAGACCTTTTTATCTTCATCCAGATAGAGTTTTAACTTGTCTTCCATCTCGTAGTCGAATTCGTCTTTTCCCAGATCATGTTCCGCAAAAAGCGCTTCAAAATAAGTGGCGAAACTTTCGTTCAGCCAGGCGTGAGACCACTCTTTGCAGGTAAGAAGGTCTCCAAACCATTGGTGAGCAAGTTCGTGCGAGACCAGCCAATCGGCCGTAATTTCCGGGTAGGCCTTCTCGTCCATCAAGACCCGGTCGGTTTGGGTGGTGGCCGTGGTGTGTTCCATTCCGCCCATGATGAATTCTGCCACCGCGATTTGAGCGTACTTTTCGTAAGGATATTTCAACCCGATTTTGTCCGAGAAAAATTGCAGCATCTTGGGCGTTTTTCCAAACGCCCGTTTCGTCTCTTCTTCCCGGCCGGGCTGGCAGTAATAGAGAACGGGAATTCCCTCCCACTCCTCTTGTATTTCCGAGAATCGTCCCGCGACCAGTGTGACGAGGTAGGGAGAATGAGGGATTGTCTGTCTCCAATGAAAAATTTTTGTTTTAGTTTTTGCGTTTTCCGACGCGCTCAAGAGAGACCCGTTGGAAAGAGCAAAAAAATCCTGAGGAACGGTCACGCGCAGTTCCGTGGTCGCTTTGTCGTGAGGCGCGTCCAGACAGGGAAACCAGTAACGGGACTCTTCCGCCTCTCCGTGCGTCCAGACCTGAACCGGACGGTCGGGGTAAAATTTGTCCGGCTGGACAAAGTGGATGCCGGCGATGGGGTCCGTGACGCGGTAGGCGATGATCACCGTCACCGTTTCATGTTCCTTGAGGGGATGAGCGAGATGGACGGTCAATTTCTTGCCATCGTACTGGGTGCTTAGAGATTCGCCATTTTCTGATCTGACGGAGAGGATCTTCATCTGTACCGCATCGAAATAAAGGGTGCGGCTGGAATCAAAGAGCGCTTTAAGAGTGATGGCGCATTTTCCTTCTAAGGTCTTCTTTTCAACGTGGAGAACAAGATCTAAAAAGATATGTTGCGTGTCAAACTGCTGGTCGGGCCCGTAGGACGGCTTGCTGCCCGGACGAGCAAACTTGATCTGCATCCCGCTGCCGTGGTAGTGACAATACCGCTCTGTTTTGTCCATATGAAAAAGCGATTATATCATTTTGTAATCGTTTCGTGGGAAGAGAAAATGATACAATAATAAAATATCGTGAGAGGGACAAAAGTTATTGGAGGCGAGTTTAGGGGTCGGGTTCTGGATTCTGTTCCGGACTCCCTTTTTATTCGTCCGATCTTGGCTCGCATCAAAAAGTCTCTTTTCGATATTTTACAACCCAGAATACCGAACTCCTCTTTTCTGGACATCTTTGCGGGCAGCGGGTCGGTAGGTTTGGAAGCCATCTCGCGCGGGGCAAAGAAAGTGATCTTTGTGGAACTGAACCCGCGGACCCGGAAACGGTTGGAATCTGTTCTGGAAAACTGGTCAGATCAAAATCCGGATTTCTTTGCGAATAAAGAGTGGCAAGTTTATTGCCGGGACGTTCGCAACGGGCTGGACTGGTTGGAGGCGGGTTTCGATATTATATTTTCAGGCGCTCCCTACGTTGATATGCAAAAAAAACAACTCCTTTTTGTGGAATCCCTTTTAGAAAGAATCCATCAGGATGGCATTCTAAATCCAGGCGGTATTTTCGTCGCTCAACATCACAAGAAAGAGAGTTTCCGTGTCCTGGAACCTTGGCGGTTGTCTCGTCAAGAAAAATACGGAGATTCCCTGCTTTCCTTCTTCAGTTTATGATTCTGCAATCATTCAAATCGTTTTGGAAACGGTTGTTTGGGGCAGTCACTCCCATGGAAATCTCCTACTCCAAGATCTCGACTTATCGTTTCTGCCCTTGGAAATACAAATTAATCTATGTGCAAAACTGGAAAGTGCCACCCACGCCCGCGGACTGGGTAAATGAAGGGTTCCAGACGCCTCAACAGACTCTCCATTTCTATGAGAAGGGAAAAAAGATGCTTCTGGAGTACCACGATTTTTTCCTGAAAAGAAAGTCCGAGATCATGGCCGTGGAAAAAGAGTTCCGGTTTGAAGTGGGTCCGCACATGTTGAGAGGGATCATTGACAGGATTGACCGTCTTCCGGACGGTTCCTATGAGGTGATTGACTACAAAACGCACGCGGAGATCTGGAGCCAGGACCGGATTGATTCAGATTTGCAGTTGACGTTCTATGCTTTGGGAGCGAGGAAAGTTTTGAACATGGAACCTTCAATTTTAAGCTTTTTCTTCCTGGCGCACAACAAAATTATCTCCACGCAACGATCTCCCGCGCAGGAGGAAGAGGCTCTCCGGGAACTCAAGACGACCGCAAAAAAAATTGGGGACGGCGATTTCTCTCCCAACCTAAAACAATGTCCGCAGTGCGATTTTAAGCAGTCCTGTCAATATTCTGCTCTTCGAGCGGCAACTCCCAAATGAATCTCGCGGTCATAAAAATCGGAGGGAGCCTTCTGGAACAAAAGAGATTTTCTTTCTGGGTGAAAGAAATTTCAAAGTATATCCGCAAACAGCCCTGCGTGATTGTGCATGGCGGGGGGAAAGAAATTTCTTCTCTCAGCCAGAAACTTCGCTTGCCCGTGCGTTTTGTTCGCGGGAGGCGCTACACCGATTCCCAAACCATGGAGGTGGTGGAGATGGTTCTTTGCGGGAAAGTGAATCCTGCGATCGTCGTCCAGTTGGGACGGAATCGGGTTTCCGCCATCGGTCTGAGCGGGCGCACCGCTCAACTGGTTCTCGCCGATCGTGTCCCATCTCTTGGTTTTGTGGGGAAACCAACCCGGGTGAAAACAGAAATTCTGCGTTCTCTTTTGGATAAAGGTTCTGTTCCCGTGATCGCTTCGATCAGTTCGGACAGGGGCGGGAACGCCCTCAACACGAACGCGGATGAGATGGCTTCTGCAATCGCTTCCGCGATGAAGGCGAAGCGATTGATTTTGTTTACGGATGTGGCCGGCATATTGGACGGATCCGGGAAAACTGTCGGCAAAATAAACCGGACGATCCGGAAAGAGTTGAGCAAGAAAGGAATCCTGTCCGGAGGAATGATCCCCAAAGTGGAATCGGCGTTCCGCGCTCTGCAAAAAGGGGTTCAGGAAGTCTGGATTTTGCAGGGGAGTTCGCCGCTTAAAAAAGCCAGAGGCACCGCGATCTGTCAGAATGAGAACCGCGCGCCGCGCCATCCCTTCGCTTAAGAATGTGCGGTTTTAGCGGCATATTTCGTTGGGATTCAAAACCGGTGGATCCCGACCTTTTGCGAAGAATGACTCACACCCTGACCCATCGGGGACCTGACGATGCGGGGTTCTACCGGTCGGAAGATGACAATCCCGCGTCAAAAGGTAGAGTGGGTCTTGGTTTCAGGCGTCTCTCCATCATTGATTTGCAGGGCGGTCACCAACCGATGACCACGCAAGAAAAGAAGAGTTGGATTGTTTTTAACGGCGAGATCTACAATTTTCTGGATTTGCGGAAAGATTTAGAAAAAAGAGGACACAGATTTCTCACCCGTTCCGACACCGAAGTGATCCTCCACCTTTACGATCGGTACGGTGTTTCTTGTGTCCAGCATTTGCGGGGGATGTTTGCCTTCGCCATCTGGGATTCCGAGAAACAGTCTCTCTTTCTGGCGCGCGACCGTATCGGCAAGAAACCTCTATTCTATGCCAAAAAAGGGAACGCCTTTTATTTTGCGTCGGAGATGAAAGCGCTCTTAGAGGCGGAAGAGATTCAGAAGAAAGTGCGCATGGAGTCTGTGCCTCTCTACTTCGCGTACCAATTCATCCCCAGCCCGCTCACTATTTTTGAAGAGATTCATCGTCTGCCTCCCGCCCATACGTTGGTTTGCGATTCTCAGGGCAACGTCCGCGCGGAACGGTATTGGCAGATTTCGCACGCGCCGCGTTCCCCAAAGAGCGTTCCGGATTTGTGCGAGGAGATCCGGTTCCGTCTAAACGAGTCCACCAAGATTCGGTTGATATCAGACGTGCCTTTGGGCGCGTTTCTTTCCGGAGGGATTGACTCCAGCGCCGTGGTCGGTCTGATGGCACAACAGATGAGCGAACCGGTCAAAACGTTTTCCATCGGGTTTGAAGAATCCGATTTTTCCGAGCTGAACTATGCGCGCCTGGTAGCCAAACGGTTTGGCACGGATCACCACGAGTTCGTTGTCAAACCGGAAACGGCCGATACGTTGCCTAAACTGGCCTGGTTTTATGACCAACCTTTTGCGGATCCGTCCGCTCTTCCTTCCTATTATGTGGCGCGCGAAACCAGAAAACATGTCACGGTAGCGTTAAATGGGGATGGGGGGGACGAAAATTTTGGAGGATATTTGAGGTATCGCGCGGACAGGATTTTTTCCGCTTTCTCAAAAATTCCGCTGCCTTTTCGACAGAGTTTACAAAATGCGGTGGAAAAAATGCCTTCCCCTCTCATGCGTTCTGTTTTCATGCGCAGACTTTACCGGGCCGGAAGAGTTCTGGGCTCTTCGACGCGAGAGTTCAACTACAAGGTTTTCTGCTATTTCGATGAAAAGGCGCAGAACGATCTTTTTCAGGGCGATCTTCTGCAGAGTTCTCTGGCCAACAAAACCTACGGATATTTTGAGTCTCTCTATCAGCAAACCGATTCCAAAGAATTTTTGGATCAAGTGTTATCCTGCGATCTTCAAGGGTATCTGCCGGACTGTCTGCTGGTCAAGATGGACATTGCGACCATGGCCAACTCTCTGGAAGCGCGTTCCCCGTTCCTGGACCATACCCTGATCGAGCTTGCGGCTAAAATTCCTTGGGAATATAAGGTAAAATGGAACGAAGGGAAATGGATTTTGAAGAAAGCGTTGAAAGAACTTTTGCCTCCGGAAATAAAAAAAAAAAAAAAAATGGGGTTTGGATTGCCCATCGCTCACTGGTTTCGGGGAGCTTTGAAAAATTTTCTGAGGGATGCGCTCCTCTCCCCGTCGGCTCGCCGGAGAGGCTATTTTAAGATGGAGAAAGTAGAGCAACTGATTCAGGAGCACCAATCCCATGCGCGGGATCACAGCTACAAGTTGTGGGCCTTGCTCATGTTTGAGTTGTGGCACACCGTCTATTTGGATACATGAGACAGAACGTTCGTCCGATCAAGGTGGTTAAAAACTATATTCCGCATGCGGAAGGGTCGTGCTTGTTCAGCATGGGAAAGACCAAGGTTCTGTGCGTGGCGACCGTGGAAGACCGCAGGCCGCCGCACGCGGAAGAAAAGAATATTGGCTGGGTTTCCGCGGAGTATGCCATGCTGCCGCGAGCCGGTGATCGGCGCACGTCCCGCAACCGGGCAAGTTCCGGCGGACGGTCACAAGAGATCTCGCGTCTCATTGGCCGCTCGTTTCGTTCCGTGGTGGACTTGGAGAAGGTGGGTCCGCGTTCGATTCTGATAGACTGCGACGTGATCCAGGCCGACGGCGGCACCCGCACCGCTTCGATTAACGGCGGGATCATTGCCTTGACCATGGCTCTGAAGAAACTGTACCGCGAATCTCTGATTACGGATTGGCCTCTGAAACAGATTGTCAGCGCCGTAAGCGTGGGGATCATCGGCGGTCAACCGGTGTTGGATCTGGACTACTCTTTAGACAGCGGGGCGGACGTGGACTTTAACTTTGTGATGACGGCGGACGGACGTTTTGTGGAAATGCAAGGCACCGCGGAACGCGTTCCATTCGGAGAAAAGCAGTTCCAACAGCTTCTGTCCCTAGCCAAAAGAGGAATCCGCCAAATTCTGCAACACCAAAAAAAAGCAATCGGAAAAATCCCATGAAACCTCTAGTCATTATTTTTCTAAGCTTATCTTTCTCCGCCTGCTCTCTCAAGACCATCGCTCTTCGGTCTACGGTTTCTCTTTTGGAGAATGGAACTAACTCCTTTTATGAAGAGAGCGACCTCCTCTTTGCGGAGCAGTCGCTTGTGAGTCAGTTAAAACTCGCGGAGATTCTTCTTCAGAACGATCCTTTCCAGCCGCAACTCGTTTTACAGGCCGCGCAAGGGTTTGGCGCCTACTCCTTTCTTTTTTTGGAGGAAAGGGAACCGGAACGAGCCAGAATTTTTTACGATCGGGGCGCAAAAATAGGGTTGAGATTGTTAGAGAAAAAAAGCGGCGCGAAATTTCTGCGTATGGAACCCAACCATCTGGAACGCGTTTTGAGCCAATTCAAAAAGCAGGATGTTCCTCTTCTCTTTTGGACTGCGTATTGCTGGGGCGGGTTGATTCAGGTGAGCCGGGAACAACCAGAACTGCTGGCTCAACTTCCCGCAGTCCTCAGGATCATGCAGCGGGTACAGGAATTGGATCCCAACTACTTCTATGGCGGCCCTTCTCTTTTTCTGGGCTCCTATTATGGCGCCATGCCGGCGGCGTTTGGCGGGGACAGCCAAAAATCTAAGACGCACTTTGAGAAAGCGGTCTCTATTTCTCAGAGGCGTTTTTTGATGGGGTTAGTATTGTATGCGCAATATGTGGGCATTCCCGCCCAGAGAAAAGATCTGTTCAAGAGTTTGTTGGCGGAAGTCGTTTCCTTTAATCTGGAAAATTTCCCGGAACAGCGTCTTTCTAACACGGTCGCTCAGGAACGGGCGAAAAGATTGCTGGAAAACGCGGACGAATTTTTTGAATAAAACCCTTCTATCTTTTTTTATCCTCCCCTTCCTCTTCTCTCTACCGGTTCACGCGGAGGAGGTGATCATCAAGTTTGCCACGTTAGCGCCGGAAGGCAGCACATGGATGAAAACGTTGCGCGCGTGGGACAAAGAGATTCGGGAGAAAAGTGACGGCAGAATGAGGTTTAGGATTTATGCCGGAGGCGTTTCGGGAGATGAAAAGGACGTCGTCCGCAAAATCCGGTTAGGACAGTTGCACGCGGGCGGGTTTACGGGCGTTGGTTTAGGCGAGATTGCGCCTGAAGTCCGGATATTGGACACCCCTTTTTTGGTGGAATCTTCGGAAGAAGCGGATTTCCTTTACCGTACTTTTGAGAAATACTGGGAGGATATTTTTAGGAAAAAAGGGGCGATTCTGTTGGGATGGTCGGAAGTCGGTTTTGTCTACGTGCTCACCAAAAGGCCGATCCAGAACTTGTACGATCTCAAACAAACCAAATTCTGGATGTGGGAAGGAGATCCCATCGCGGAAGCGACGTTTAAGTCTTTAGGAGTGAACCCCATTCCTCTCTCTGTCCCAGATGTCATGACCTCTTTGCAAACCGGGTTGATAGACGGGGTTTACAGTCCGCCGTTAGCTGCGATTGCCTTGCAATGGTTTACGCGCACCAAGTACCTCTACCATTTCCCGCTGACCAACGCTTGCGGCGCCGTTTTAATTTCCAAAACGTTTTACGATAAGATACCTGCGGATCTGCAGTCTTTGCTTCAAACCTCCGCCAAAAAATATCTCAATGAGTTGACCCGCTTGAGCCGGCTGGACAATCAGAGCGCCTTAGAAACATTGAAGAAAAACGGAATCCAGATTCTGACAGTTTCCGACAGATCCCTGACGGATCAGTATCGCGCCGCGGGCCGCAAAGCCAGAGAATCATTGGTTGGCCGAGTCTACAGCGCGGAATTGTTGTCCCAAGTGGAAAAAGCGCTCGCCCAACACCGTTCCACTCTCAAACGCTAATTTTTTTCACTGGTGTCCGGTTAAATTATGTATTTAAATCGTTTTTTTATGGTTCAGCAAGCTCACCATGAGTGGATGCATCCGCTCACCCTGAGCTTGTCGAAGGGTGAGCATGATTGCTCATGGTTCGACAGGCTCACCATGAGCGGGCTTTCAGGATGCACCATGAGCGGGCTTTCAGGATGCACCATGAGCGGATTGGTGGTTCTCCGTCGTACTTTGACCGGACAGCTGT